>JAYRKO010000353.1:0-3624 GCA_041905745.1 Tagaea sp.
TCGAGGCCGACCATGCGGCCGACCTCGCGGGCCCAAAGGCCGCCGCAGTTGATCACGTGCTCGGCAACGATCGTGCCCTTGTCGGTGACGACGTCCCAGCTGCCGTCCGGGCGCGGGTTCGTCTCGACGACTTTGGTGTGCGTGAAGACCTGCGCGCCGGCCTTCTTTGCGGCGCCCGCGAAGGCGTAGGTCGTGCCGTTCGGATCGACATGGCCCTGGATCGGGTCGTACATCGCGCCGACGAACTGCGTCTTGTCGATCAGCGGCAGGATCTTCGCCGCCTCGTCGAGCGAGACGAGCTCGAGCTGCATGCCCATGTACCGGCCCTTGGAGTGGATGTTCTTGAGCCACTCCCAGCGCGGCTGGGTTGCCGCGAGCATCAGGCCCTCGGTCATGTGCAGGCCGACGGACTGGCCGGAAACCGCCTCGATCTCCTTGTAGAGGTTGATCGAATATTGCTGAAGCTTCGCGACGTTCGGATCGCCGTTGACGGTGTGCATGCCGCCGGCGGCGTGCCAGGTGGAGCCCGCCGTCAGTTCGAGACGCTCGAGCAGGGCGACGTCGCTCCAACCCTTCTTGGTCAGGTGATAGAGCACGCTGGCGCCCACGACGCCGCCGCCGACGACCACTGCACGGTAATGGGACTTCATGCTGCCGATCCTTCAGTCGCGGAAGACGACCGTCTTCGTTCCATTGGGGAGGACACGTCCGTCCAGATGCCATGCGACTGCGCGCGCGAGCACGCGCCGCTCGATGTCGCGGCCCTTGCGTACGAGATCGTCGGGCGTGTCGTGATGGCTCACGCGCTCCACGTCCTGCTCGATGATCGGGCCTTCATCCAGATCGCCGGTCACGTAATGGGCGGTGGCGCCGATCAGCTTTACGCCGCGCGCATGCGCCTGATGGTAGGGCTTCGCGCCCTTGAAACCGGGCAGGAAGGAATGGTGGATGTTGATGCAGCGGCCGGAAAGCTTCGCCGCGAGCGCGTCGGAAAGAACCTGCATGTAGCGGGCGAGAACGACGAGATCGATGTTCGAATCGCGGACCATCTGCCAGAGCTGGGATTCCTGCTCGAGCTTCGTGTCTTTCGTGATCTTCAGATGATGGAACGGCACGTCGCCGAAATCGTGATGTGCGAAGTTTTCGCGCCCGTGGTTCGAGACGATGCCGGCAAGATCCATCTTCAATTCGCCGATGCGCCAGCGGTAGAGCAGATCGGCCAGGCAATGGTCGAACTTCGAAACAAGCAGAAGCACGCGCTGCCGCTCGCTGCGTCCGCGCAGCTTGAAATCCATGCCGTAGCGCTCGGCCACCGGCGCGAACGCGGCGCGCAACGCGTCGGCCGTCAGCGCGTCGGCGACCGGGTTGAAGACCACGCGCATGAAAAACCGGCCGCTTTCGGCGTCGTCGAACTGGTTGGCATCCTGAATGTTGCAGCCGTTCTCGAACAGCAGTGACGAGACGGCGGCAACGATGCCCGGACGATTCGCGCAGGAAAGGGTAAGGACGTAGGAATCAGACATCGGAGGGAGCCAGTTCGAGACCGTATTCGGAAGCGGAATCCATCAACCAATGCCAGAAATCGGCCGCGAACGAGCGCGAGATTGCGACCTCATAGGACGGAATTTCGTCGATCGCCCGGATGCCAGCGCTGATATGCGAGATCGGTGTGGCGGCCGACTGTCCCGGTCCGAAAGCGCGCGGGTGGAGGTCGAGCGTCGTGCCCTTCTCGAGGGTTCGGCGCGCGTCGGGGCCGGATATCCGGAAAAGGCAACGGCCGTCCGTCTGGTCTATGGCCGCGGCGCTGTCGCCCAGAGCGGCAGCAAGGCGTGCCGCAAGACCGTCGATCCGGCCGCTGGCAAGCCACGTCCCGGCGCCGGCCCAAGCGAGCGTCAGCGCGTTTCCCGTCGACGCGCGACCGATCGCCGGCAATGCGGTGCCGAATGCGCCCGATAGCTTTGCGGACGCAGCGGCTTCGCTGCCCGCGAACGGCTGAACGAGCACGATATCGTGACCCGCCAGCAGACAGGCGCGCACGCCGGGCGCCCCGACAGCGGGACCGAAGCGGCCGCTTGCCGGCACGCCATAAGGAAGGGCAGGGCGGAGTTTCGCGTCAACCACGCAGGCGCGCTCCTTCGGGATCGTGGAACACGGGTTCGCACACTTCGACTTCGATGTTCTTTCCGCGGACCGGGTCGTGCGCCAGAACGCGACTGCCGATGCGCTCGCGCCCGCGGGAAAGAAGGCCCAGACCGATCGAATGACCGAGCGCCGGCGAGACGGCAACCGACGTCATGTGGCCGAGGTCGTTCTCGATGGTCGGGGCGGTGCCGATGTCCACGAAGTGCGCGCCGGCGGCCAGTCGCGCGGTACGGTCGACCGGCTTGAAGCCGACAAGAATGGGGCGTGCCGGATCGACGAACGCAGGCCGGCCGGCCAGCATCCGGCCAACGAAGTCCTTCTTCGTCGACATCATGCGGCCGAGGCCGAGGTCGCGTGCGGTCGTCTGGCCGTTGAGCTCGCCGCCCGCCGCGTGCCCCTTTTCGATGCGCAGCATCGACAGCGCCTCTGTGCCGTAGGGCAACGCATCGAACGGCTTTCCGGCCGCCGCGATGGCTGCCATCAGCGCTTCGCCGAAGCGCGCACCGACCGCAAGTTCGTAGGCGAGTTCCCCGGAGAACGAGATGCGGTAGAGCCGCGCCGGCGTGCCGCCGCAAACGGTCAGCGGGACAGTGCCCATGTAAGGAAGTGCCGCGTCCGAAATGTCGTGACCCGGATCGACGAGGGCTGCGAGCATGTCGCGCGAACGGGGCCCTGCGATCGCGATCTGCGCCCAGTGGTCGGTGACCGACGCGAACTGGACGTCGAGTTCCGGCCACAGCGCCTGTGCGCAGAACTCCATATGCTGCATCACCTTGCCGGCGTTCGCGGTCGTCGTGGTGATGAGCCAGTGGCGCTCGCCAAGCCGTGCGACCGTGCCGTCGTCGAGCACGATCCCGTCTTCGCGCAGCATCACGCCGTAGCGGACCTTGCCGACCGGCAATGTCGAAATCATGTTGGTGTAGAGCCGGTCGAGGAACTTCCCGGCATCCGGACCGCGCAGGTCGATCTTGCCCAGGGTGGAAACGTCGCAGAAGCCGGCGCGCTCGCGCACTGCGCGCGCCTCGCGCAGGGCCGCTGTCAGCCAATCGTCGCCGGGCCGCGGAAAATACTGCGCACGCAGCCATGCACCTGCTTCGACGAATACCGCACCGGCGGCCTTTGCCCATTCGTGGGTCGGCGTATGGCGCGTGGGGCGGAAATGCTTGCCGCGTGCGTGGCCGGCGAGCGCACCGATCGCAACGGGCGTATAGGGCGGTCGGAACGTCGTGGTACCGACCTTCTCGATCTCGCGGCCCGTGAGTTCGGCCATCAGCGCAAGGCCCGTGACGTTTGCCGTCTTTCCCTGGTCCGTTGCCATCCCGAGCGTGGTGTAGCGCTTCAGGAGTTCGACCGAGCGGTACCCTTCGCGTTCGGCGAGAGCGACGTCGTCAGCCGTCACGTCGTGCTGGAAATCGACGAACGCCTTGCCCTTCGCGTTCCTGACGCGCCACAGCGGCGTACCTGCGGTGGGCTCGGTTGCGG
>JAYRKO010000354.1:0-3620 GCA_041905745.1 Tagaea sp.
GGTAAGGTTCGATCCGACGGCGGTCCCGGCGCGCATTCACGCCGGATCGTCGATGATGCGGTGCCGGACCGGAGGGGTTCGATGAAGTCGTTCTTGGTCGTTGATGATTCCCGCGTGATCCGAAACGTGGCGCGCCGGATATTGGAAGCGCTCGGTTTCAAGGTGGAAGAGGCGGCCGACGGCCAGCTTGCCCTCGACGCGTGCAAGCGCGCGATGCCGGACGCGATCCTTCTCGACTGGAACATGCCGGTGATGAACGGGATCGAGTTCCTGCGCGCGCTGCGCGCCACGCCGGGCGGCGATGCGCCGATCGTGCTGTTCTGCACGACCGAGACGGAAATGACGAAGATCCAGCAGGCGATCGAAGCCGGCGCCAACGAATACATCATGAAGCCGTTCGACAGCGAAATCGTCGAATCCAAGCTGTCGCAGGTCGGTCTGCTTTGAACATGACGAGCGCACCGCCAGCCGCGACGCCGACCGCCGGCACGCCCGGGCCTTCGCCCGTGCGCGTGATGGTCGTCGACGATTCGGCCGTTATCCGCGGCCTGATCACGCGCGCGCTCGAGAACGATCCGGGCGTCCAGGTCGTGGCGACGGTGGGCAACGGCCAGCTCGCGATCGGCCAGCTCGGTCGGACGGACGTCGACGTGATCGTCCTCGACATCGAGATGCCGGTGATGGACGGGCTGACGGCGCTGCCCAAGCTGCTCGAAGCCGCGCCCGACGTGAAGATCATCATGGCCTCGACGCTGACCCAGCGGAACGCGCAGGTCTCGATCGAGGCGATGCAGAAGGGGGCGGCCGACTACATCCCCAAGCCGTCCTCGACCGGCGAGATCCACGGATCGGCGGATTTCAAGCGCGACCTCACCGAAAAGGTGAAGGCGCTGGGCCGTGCGCGGCGCGACAAGCGCGACAAGAACCGTGCCGCCGGAATTCCCGAGGCGCGCCCGCAACCCACGGCCGTCACGCGCGCGGCGACCGCCGCAGCTGCAAGTGCGGCACCGGTCCGCACGTCGCTGCTGTCGCCGTCGGCTCCCATCCAGCTTCGGCCGGCTTCGCGCACGCTGCCGCAGATCGTCGGGATCGGCAGCTCGACCGGCGGTCCGCAGGCGCTGTTCGCGCTGCTCTCGGCGCTGCCGGCATCGTTGCGCCTGCCGATCTGCATCACGCAGCATATGCCGGCGACGTTCACGACCATCCTTGCCGAGCACATCACGCGCATGGCCAAGCGTCCCTGCGCCGAAGGCGTCGACGGGCAGGCGATCGAGCCGGGGCGCATCTATCTGGCGCCCGGCGACAACCACATGAAGATCGAGACGCAGGGCACGCAGAAGATCCTGCGCCTGACCAAGGAACCGCCCGAGAATTTCTGCCGGCCCGCGGTCGACCCGATGTTCCGCAGTCTTGCCGCGGCCTACGGGCCGGCGGTGCTGGGCGTCGTTCTGACCGGCATGGGTTCGGACGGCGCGAAGGGCGGCAAGGTCCTCGTCGACGCCGGCGGGACCGTGATCGCGCAGGACGAAGCGACCAGCGTCGTGTGGGGCATGCCGGGTGCTGCCGCGATGTCGGGCATCTGCTCCGCGGTTTTGCCGATCGACAAGCTGGCCGGCGAAATTGCGCGACTTGCGGGGGGCCGCCCGTGAAGCCCGACGATTTCGCCTTCTTCACGAAGTACATCTACGACCAGACCGGGCTCGTCCTCGGGCCGGACAAGATGTATCTGATCGAAAGCCGGCTCTCGCCGCTCGCGCGCAAGTACAACGTTCCCAGCATCGACGCGCTCGTCGGGCAGCTGCGCACGGCGAAGACGGCCGATCTCCAGCGCGACATTACCGACGCGATGATGACGAACGAGTCGTTCTTCTTCCGCGACGGCAAGCCGTTCGACCAGTTCCGCCAGATCGTGCTGCCCGGGCTGCTGCAATCGCGCGCGGCCAAGAAATCGATCCGCATCTGGTGCGCGGCCGCATCGACCGGGCAGGAGCCGTATACGCTCGCGATGATCCTCAAGGAGGAGGCGGCCAAGCTTGCGGGCTGGCGCGTCGACATCGTCGGGACGGACATCAGCCACGACGCGCTCGAGCGCGCGAAGGCGGGCATCTATACGCAGTTCGAAGTCCAGCGCGGACTGCCGATCCAGCTGCTCGTGAAATACTTCAAGCAGCAGGGCGATAAGTGGCAGATCGCACCCGAGATCCGCTCCGCGGTCCAGTATCGCAGCTTCAACCTGCTGTCCGATTTCGGGTCGTTGGGCGGGTTCGACGTAATCTTCTGCCGCAACGTGCTGATCTATTTCGACCAGAAGACCAAGGGCACGATCCTCGACCGCATGGCAAAGCTCCTGCCGGCGGACGGGCTGCTCTATCTTGGTGGTGCAGAAACGGTACTCGGCGTCACCGAACGCTTCCAGCCGATGCCAGGTCAGCGCGGCATCTATCAGGTCGTGGCACCCGGCGGCGCCGCGAAGGCCGGCTGAACACAGTCAGGTCGGCGGATTCTTTTTCCGGTGTTTAGGCGGCCTTGCCCTTGGCCGGCGGATCGCGCAGCACGTAGCCGCGGCCCCAGACGGTTTCGATGTAGTTCTCGCCGTCGCAGGCCGTGGAAAGCTTCTTGCGCAGCTTGCACACGAACACGTCGATGATCTTCAGCTCCGGCTCGTCGATGCCGCCGTAGAGATGGTTGAGGAACATCTCCTTGGTGAGCGTCGTGCCCTTGCGCAGGCTCAGCAGCTCGAGGATCGCGTATTCCTTGCCGGTCAGGTGCAGCGGGCGCGTGCCGGCCTCGACCGTTCGCGCCTCGAGGTTTACGACGAGCTTGCCGGTCTTGATGATGGATTGGGAGTGTCCCTTGGCGCGGCGGACGATCGCATGGATGCGCGCGACCAGCTCGCGCTTGTCGAATGGCTTGGTCAGGTAGTCGTCGGCGCCGAAGCCGAGGCCCTTGATCTTGGCGTCGAGCTCGGTGAGGCCGGAAAGGATGAGGATCGGCGTCTTGATGCGTCCGGCACGGAAGCGCCGCAGGACTTCGTAGCCGTCCATGTCCGGCAGCATGAGGTCGAGGATGATGATGTCGTAGTCGTAGAGTTTGCCGATTTCGAGGCCGTCTTCGCCCATGTCGGTCGTGTCGCAGACGAAGCCTTCCTGCTTCAGCATGAGCTCGATCGACTTGGCCGTGGCCTGATCGTCCTCAACGAGCAATACGCGCATGGGGCGTCTCCGGGCTCCTGAATAACGTTAATAAGTTAACACGTCCCCGCCGGCGGAAACAGGCGGAATTAACGATTTGGGCGGCTTTAATATGCATCTTTCGGTAGTCGGCAAAACTTCCTGTTAATCAATTAAAATCAGTGATTTATTGAATGATTTACAGATCGTTAATCAGCCGGCTTTAGACTGGCTTTCGAATCGAATTTGTCGAGAATTCTGCCTTTCCGGAGACGGCCGCCCGATGTCCGCACAGGAGCTGATCGCCTCGGTCGACCGCATTCCCAGCTACCGTTATTACGGCCGGGTTTCGGCCGTGCAGGGAATGCTCGTCGAAATCGGCGGCGTCGAGGACATGCTCGCCGTCGGCTCGCGCTGCTTCGTGGCCACGCGCGACCGTCGCCGCGTGCC
>JAYRKO010000355.1:0-3606 GCA_041905745.1 Tagaea sp.
GAATCCGGAAGCGGCAAACGCGCCGAGTACGGCGTGGCGCTCCGCAACACCGATCGAGGCACCCTCGCCCGTCGTGCCGAACACGGCGAGGCTGTCCGCACCGTTCTCGAGAACCCAGCGCCCGTGCGCAACCATGCGGACCAGATCGATCCGCCCATCCGCCGAGAACGGCGTGGACAACGCGCAACTGAGGCCGATGCGGCCGGCTTTCATCGACATGGCTATGTTTCCCCCCTCGAATTCCGGCGCAGGTTGACCGGTCGGCGAACCCGAGTCAATACTGACATGTTAGTGCGTTGAAAATCGCCCGGGAGGAACGGCAATGGCGCTTGCCAGACGCAAACTGGGGCGCGTCGGCATCGACGTTTCGGCGCTTGGATTCGGCGCCGCGCCGCTGGGCGATCTCTACGCGCGCCTTGACGAGGCGACTGCCGTCGCAACCGTCGAAGCGGCGCTGCACGCCGGAGTCAACCTGATCGATACGTCGCCGCTTTACGGACACGGGCTGTCGGAACACCGCGTCGGCGCCGCACTTCGGCGGACGAGCGGCAACGCTGTCGTGATCTCGACCAAGATCGGTCGCGTCATGGACCCCTTCAAGGCGCCGGGGGAAGGATCCGGCTATGTCGGCGGGCTGCCGCACGCGGCACGCTTCGACTACTCCTACGACGGCGCCATGCGCTCGCTCGAACAATCGCTGCTTCGCCTCGGCGTCGGCCGCATCGATATCGCGCTGATTCACGACGTCGACGTCTGGACGCATGGCCGCGACGCGATCGACGCGCGGTTTCGCGAAGCGATGGAAGGTGCCTACAAGGCGCTCGACCGGTTGCGGGCTTCGGGCGTGATCCGCGCGATCGGCGTCGGCGTGAACGAAGCCGATATGTGCGAGCGTTTCGCAAGGGCCGGCGATATCGATGCCGTGCTTCTCGCCGGTCGCTACTCGTTGCTCGAGCAGCCGGCGGCCGCCAGTTTCCTGCCACTGGCGCAGCAGAAAGGCATCGGCGTCATGCTCGGCGGTGTCTTCAACTCCGGCATTCTCGCAACCGGCCCGGTTCCCGGCGCACGGTACAATTACAAACCGGCGCCTCCGCCGATCGTCGAGAAGGTCACCAAGCTGGATGCGGCCTGCCGTCGGCACGGCGTACGCCTTTACGAGGCCGCCTTGCAATTCGCCATCGCGCACCCCGCCGTCGGCGCGGTTGTTCTGGGGGCCGTCGCACCGGGCGAGGTTGCCGAACAGGTCGCCGCCATCGGCAAGCCCGTTCCGCGCGCACTATGGGACGACCTGCGGAACGACGGCCTTCTTCCCGAAAACATTCCGACGCCGGCTTGAGACATGCTGATCGACGCACACCAGCATTTTTGGCGGATCGACCGTGGCGACTACGGATGGCTCACGCCGGCGAAGGGCCCCATCTATCGCGACTTCGGACCGTCAGAAATCGCGCCGTTTCTCGCCCGCCACTCGATCGCGCGGACGATCCTCGTCCAGGCGGCCCCGACGATCGCCGAAACCGAGTACATGCTGGGCATCGCCGCCGACAGCCCGGCCGTTGCCGGCGTCGTCGGCTGGGTCGACTTCACGGCGGCAGACGCGCCGGACACCGTGCGTCGGCTGGCGCGCGATCCGCTGCTGGTCGGCCTGCGCCCGATGGTCCAGGACATCGCGGACGATGACTGGCTGCTGCGTGCGGATATCCGCCCGACCCTCGACGCGATGCGGGAATGCGATCTCGTGTTCGACGCCTTGGCGCGCCCGCGCCATCTGTCGCGCCTGCTCGCCTTCGTCGACCGCTATCCGGACCTGCCGCTCGTCGTCGATCACGGCGCCAAGCCCTTCATCAAGGACCGCCGCCTCGATCCTTGGCGCGCCGACATGGCTGCGCTTGCCGCCCGCCCCCATATCGTCTGCAAACTGTCGGGCCTCGCAAACGAAGCGGGAGCCGAATGGCAGACTTCGGACCTTGCGCCTTACGTCGACCATATTCTGTCGGCTTACGGCCCCTCTCGAGTTCTCTGGGGCAGCGACTGGCCGGTCGTCAATCTCGCGGGCGGCTACGATCGTTGGCGCACGGCAGCGGAGGTGCTGACCTCGACGCTCTCGCCCGGCGACCGGGCTGCGGTTTTCGGCGCCAACGCGGCGCGCGTGTATCTCCGGAAGCGAGGACGTCCCTAGCATGCTGAAAGGTCTCGATCCCGTCCTGACTCCCAATCTCCTCTGGTGCCTCGCCGCCATGGGGCACGGCGACGATCTGGCGCTCGTGGACGCCAACCATCCCGCAAGCCGGATCGCGAAATCGACGTCGAGCGGGCGGATCATCGAGCTTCCCGGGATCGGAATGGCGCGTGCGGCGCGCGCGATCCTGAGCGTTCTTCCCATCGACGATTTCACGGACGATCCCGTCCGTCGCATGCTCGTGGTCGACGATCCGCATGCCGTGCCGCCCGTTCAGCGTGAAGTGCAGGCCGAGATCGACCGTGCTGCGGGCCGTCGCCTCGAAATGGCGGGAATCGAACGCTTCGCCTTCTACGAAGCGGCCAAGCAGGCCTTCGCGATCGTGCAGGTCGGCGATCCGCGCGGCTACGGCTGCTTTCTCTTCCGCAAGGGCGTCGTCTTCGGCGAAGCCTCCGGCGCCTGACCGCTTTTCCGGCCGGACGCGGGAACCGCGATGCGGTCGTCGGCCTTCACCTGTTCCATCACGACGTAGGTCCGCGTTTCGCGGATATGGGGAACTTCCGCGAGCGCGCGCCCGAGGAAGTTGCGATATGCCTCCATTCCGCTGACGCGCACCTTGAGGAGGTAGTCGAAACCACCCGCGACCATATGGCATTCGACGACTTCCGGCAGCGCTTTCGCTGCATCGGCAAACTGCCTGAACGCTTCCCCGGACGTCCGGTCGATTGCGACCTCGACGAATACGACCAGTGCGGCATCGAGTTGGGCCGGATCGAGGACCGCGCGATACCCGCGGATCGCGCCGTCGCGCTCCAGCCGCCGGACACGCTCGAGGCACGGCGTGGGACTGAGGCCCACGCGCTGCGCCAATGCGACATTCGTCAATCGCCCGTCGTTCTGGAGTTCGTCGAGGATTTTCAGATCGGTCGGGTCGAGGCGTGGATCGGGCATCGTGGTTGCCACTCTGTTGGATTTTTATCCCGTATAAATACATCAAAGCAGAATTTTTATCTATCTTGACCTAAATGATTGGATATTCGAGCTTAAAAGAAGCCATCATCCAGCAGGTGCCAGATGTCGCTCGCCCCCATCGCAATCGCAATCGGCCCAAAGCTTGCGGCCGAAACCGAAATCCTCGAGCGGATCGGGGCTGCCGCCACTCTCCCCTCGGATGCCATCCGCCGGATCGACGAAGACGCCCAGCACCTCGCCGCGCAGTTGCGCGACCGATCCCCCGACAAGGTCGGCGTCGAGACGTTCCTGGCGGAATACGATCTCTCGACGCGCGAAGGCGTGGCGTTGATGTGCCTTGCCGAGGCGCTGCTGCGCATCCCCGATCCCGCGACGATCGATGCGCTGATCGGCGACAAGCTCGGCACCGCCGACTGGGACCGCCATCTCGGCCAGGCGGATTCCGTCCTGATAAA
>JAYRKO010000356.1:0-3604 GCA_041905745.1 Tagaea sp.
CCGGTCCGTTGCCTCAGCGATACGGCGCGTCGGCGGCGAGATTGGAGGCAATCTCCGCTTCCCACCGGTCGCCGTTCGAAAGCAGCTTTTCCTTGTTGTACATGAGCTCTTCGCGCGTCTCGGTCGAAAACTCGAAGTTCGGCCCTTCGACGATGGCGTCCACCGGGCAGGCTTCCTGGCAGAAGCCGCAGTAGATGCACTTCGTCATGTCGATGTCGTAGCGCGTCGTGCGCCGGCTGCCGTCGGCGCGCGGTTCGGCCTCGATCGTGATCGCCTGCGCGGGGCACACGGCCTCGCACAGCTTGCACGCGATGCAGCGTTCTTCGCCGCTGGCGTAGCGGCGCAGCGCGTGCTCGCCGCGGAAGCGCGGGCTGATCGGCCCCTTCTCGTAGGGGTAGTTCAGCGTGACCTTCGGCTTGAAGAAATACTTGAGCGTGAGCGCCATGCCCGAGACGAGCTCGGTCAGCAGCAGGGCGCGGGCGCTTCGGTCGAGGCTTGCGGCCATTTTCCCTTCTCCTCCCCCGCCCTTCAGCGCGCGATCCAGCCGGTGGCCATGAGCACACCGGCGGTCAGCACGACCCAAAGCAGCGAGAACGGCAAGAACACCTTCCAGCCCAGTCGCATGAGCTGGTCGTAGCGGTAGCGGGGCATCGTCGCGCGAACCCACAGGAAGACGAAGAGGCACGCGGCCGTCTTCAGCGCGAACCACACGAGACCCGGGATCCAGTTGAACGGCGCGATGTCGAAGGGCGGCAGCCAGCCGCCGAGGAACAGGATGGAGGTCATCCCGCTCATCAGGATCATCGCCGCGTATTCACCGAGGAAGAACATCGCGAAGCTCATCGACGAATACTCGACGAAGTAACCGGCGACGATCTCGGACTCGCCTTCGGGCAGATCGAAGGGCGAGCGGTTCGTTTCGGCGAGCGCCGAGACGAAGAAGATGACGAACATCGGGAACAGCGGGATGAAGAACCACACCTTGCGCTGCGCCATGACGATGTCGGAGAGGTTCAGCGAACCCACGCAGAGCAGGACCGTGATGATCACGAAGCCGATCGAGACTTCGTAGGAGACCATCTGTGCCGCCGAACGCAGCGCGCCGAGGAAGGCGTATTTCGAGTTCGACGCCCAGCCCGCCATGATGATGCCGTAGACGCCGAGCGAGGAGATCGCGAAGAGATAGAGGATGCCCACGTTGATGTCGGCGAGCACCATGCCGTAGCCGAACGGGATGACCGCCCACGCGACGAGGCTGAGCAGCAGCGTAAGGATCGGCGCCATCATGAAGACGACGCGGTTGGCGCCGGTGGGGACGATCGTTTCCTTCGTCAGCAGCTTCAGCGCGTCGGCGAAGGGCTGCAGCAGGCCGAACGGGCCCACGACGTTGGGCCCCTTGCGCAGCTGGATCGCGCCGATGACCTTGCGCTCGAAGTACGTCAGCATCGCGACCGAGACGAGCAGCGGCACGACGACGAGAAGGATCTTGCCGATCTCGATGGCGCCGGTGAGGAGGATGTTGTTCATGCGCGCCGGCCCCTTACCCGTGCGTCCCCGTCCGAGCGCCCGAGCCTTTGACGTAGGTCTCGGTGCACGCCGCCATCGTCGCCGAAGCGCGGCTGATCGGATCGGTCATGTAGTAGTTCGAGATCGGCGACGCGAACGCGGCCGCATCGACCGCGCCCGCGCGGCCGAACGGCGCCCAGTCGCCGGGCCGGGCCGCGTCGATCTTCGCGAAGGTCGTCGACAGCGCCACGAGCCGCGCGCGGACCTGCGCTGTCGTATCGTAGGGAAGCTTTTTGCCAGCCGCTTCGGAAAGCGCGCGCAGGATCTTCCAGTCTTCCTTCGCCTCGCCGGGCGGGAAGACGGCCAGACGCGCTTGCTGCACGCGGCCCTCGGTGTTGACGTAGGTCGCGTTCTTTTCCGTATAGGCCGCACCCGGCAACACGACGTCGGCGCGATGCGCGCCACGGTCGCCGTGATGGCCCTGATAGACGACGAACGCCCGGCCCAAGCGGCCCGTATCGATCTCGTCGGCGCCCAACAGGTAGACGAAATCGATCTCGCCCTTCGATGCGCCTTCGAGAATGCCCATCGTGTCGCGGCCCTGCGGGCCCGGCACGAAGCCGAGCTCCAGCCCGCCCACGCGCGCGGCCGCGGTGTGCAGCACGTTGAAGCCGTTCCAGCCTTCCTTGACCATGCCGAGCTTCTCTGCGGCTTCGCGCGCCAGAGCCAGGACAGCCGCCCCGTCGGCGCGCGCAAGCGCGCCTTGCCCGAGGATCAGCATCGGCTTCTTGGCGTTCTTCAGCGTCTCGGCGAACGCGACCTTGCCGGCAGCGAGGTCGGCCAGCGTCGTCGGGCCGGCGCCGAGATATTCGTACTTGTACGTGAGATCGACCTGCGGACCGATCGACGCGATCTTGACGCCGCCCGTGCGGAACCGGCGACGGATGCGGGCATTGAGGACCGGACTTTCCCAGCGCGGGTTCGTGCCGACGAGCAGGATCGCGTCCGCCTCGTCGATACCCGCAACGGTCGAGTTGAACAGCCAGCCCGCGCGCGCCGACGGATCGAGCTTCCCGCCGTCCTGACGGCAGTCGATGCTCTGCGCGCCGAACGCGGCCATCAGGTCCTTGAGTGCCGCCATGGCTTCGCAATCCGCCAGATCGCCGGCAATCGCCGCCATGCGCTCGGGCGCGGTCGACTTGAGCTTCGCGGCGACGGCGCCGAGCGCTTCGGCCCACGTCGCGGGCTGCAGCTTGCCGTCCTTGCGCACGTAGGGCCGGTCGAGGCGCTGGCGCTTCAGACCGTCGACGGCGTGACGCGTCTTGTCGCCGATCCACTCCTCGTTCGTTTCCTCGTTGAGGCGCGGCAGCACGCGCAGCACCTCGCCGCCGCGTGCGTCGACACGGATGCTGGCACCCAGCGCGTCGAACACGTCGATCGTCTCGGTCTTGCGCAGCTCCCACGGGCGCGCGGTGAAGGCATAGGGCTTCGAGGTGAGCGCGCCGACCGGGCAGAGATCGACGATGTTGCCCGAAAGCTCGCTCGTCAGCGCCTTCTGGATGTAGGTGTCGATTTCCATGTGCTCGCCGCGGAAGACGGCGCCGAGCTCCTCGGCCCCCGCGACTTCCGTCGAGAAACGGACGCAGCGCGTGCAGTGGATGCAGCGCGTCATCGTCGTCTTGACGAGCGGGCCGATGTCCTTGTCGGGCACGGCGCGCTTGTTTTCCTTGAAGCGGCTTTCACCGATGCCGTAGGCCATCGACTGGTCCTGCAGATCGCACTCGCCGCCCTGATCGCAGATCGGGCAGTCGAGCGGATGGTTGATCAGCAGGAACTCCATCACGCCGTTGCGGGCCTTCTTGACCATCGGCGTGTTGGTCTTGATGACCTGGCCTTCGGCGATGGGCATCGCGCACGAAGCGACCGGCTTCGGGCTCTTCTCCATCTCCACCAGGCACATGCGGCAGTTGCCGGCGACCGAGAGGCGCTCGTGATAGCAGAAGCGCGGCACTTCCTTGCCGGCGATCTCGCACGCCTGCAGCACGGTGATCCCGGCCGGGACCTCGATGGTTTCGCCGTCGATCGTTACCTTCGGCAT
>JAYRKO010000357.1:0-3563 GCA_041905745.1 Tagaea sp.
GGCAAGGACGCGGGCTACGCGATCCTGCGTCTCTCGTCGGGCGAACTGCGCAAGGTCTCGGCCGAGTGCTGGGCCTCGATCGGCGCGGTCTCGAACCCCGACCAGCAGAACATCAAGATCGGCAAGGCCGGTCGCAGCCGCTGGATGGGCATCCGCCCGACGGTGCGCGGCACCGCGATGAACCCGATCGACCATCCGCACGGTGGCGGCGAAGGCCGTACCAAGGGCGGCCGTCACCCGGTCACCCCGTGGGGCCAGCCCACGAAGGGCTACAAGACCCGCCACAACAAGTCGACGGACAAGATGATCGTCCGCCGGCGCAACGCCAAGTAACGGAGGCCAGTCCCCGTGTCCCGTTCCGTCTGGAAAGGCCCGTTCGTCGACGGCTACCTTCTCAAGAAGGCCGAGAAGTCCCGCGCGTCGGGTCGCAACGAGATCATCAAGATCTGGGCGCGCCGCTCGACGATCCTGCCGCAGTTCGTCGGCCTCACCTTCGGCGTCTACAACGGCCATAAGTTCCTGCCCGTGCTCGTGACCGAGAACATGGTCGGCCACAAGTTCGGCGAGTTCTCGCCCACGCGCCACTTCGCCGGCCACACGGCCACAGGCGGCGGCGACAAGGCAGCCGAGAGGAAGTGACATGAGCAAGCCGTCACGCCCCCGTTCGCTCAAGGACACCGAAGCGCGCGCGATCCTGCGCTCGATCCGCGTGAGCCCGCGCAAGCTGAACCTCGTCGCGGAATCGATCCGCGGCAAGGCGGCCCAGGTGGCGCTCGCCGAGCTCGCCTTCTCGAAGGTCCGCATCGCGGGCACGGTCCGGAAGGTTCTCGAGTCCGCGATCGCCAACGCCGAGAACAACCACCAGCTCGACGTCGACCGCCTGGTCGTCGCCGAAGCGCATGTCGGCAAGTCGTTCCAGCTGAAGCGCTTCCATGCGCGCGGCCGCGGCCGGTCGGCGAGCGTGACGAAGCCGTTCAGCCATCTCACCGTCATCGTGCGCGAGCGCGAGGACAAGAAGGCCGCCAAGGCCGACGCCAAGAACGCGGCCTGAGGGATAGCGATATGGGTCAGAAAATCAATCCGATCGGCCTGCGCCTGGGCATCAACCGGACCTGGGATTCGCGCTGGTTCGCCGATGCCTCGTACGCTCGCCTGCTGCACGAGGACCTGAGCCTTCGTGCCTGGTTGCAGGAAAAGCTCCTGCAGGCCGGCGTGGCGCGCGTCGTCATCGAGCGTCCGGCCAAGAAGGCCCGAATCACGCTGCACACCGCCCGTCCGGGCGTGGTGATCGGCAAGAAGGGCGCGGACATCGAGAAGCTGCGCTCGGAAGTGGCCAAGCTCACGAAGGCCGAGGTCAGCCTCAACATCGTCGAGATCCGCAAGCCCGAGATCGACTCCAAGCTGATCGCCGAGAACATCGCCCAGCAGCTCGAGCGCCGCGTGGCTTTCCGCCGCGCGATGAAGCGCGCGGTGCAGTCGGCGATGCGCTTGGGCGCGCTCGGCATCCGCATCAATTGCTCGGGCCGCCTCGGCGGCGCGGAAATCGCGCGTCTGGAGTGGTATCGCGAAGGTCGCGTGCCGCTGCACACGCTGCGCGCGGACATCGATTTCGGCACGGCGACCGCCAAGACCAACTACGGCACCTGCGGCGTGAAGGTTTGGGTGTTCAAGGGCGAGATCCTGGCGCACGACCCGATGGCGCAGGACAAGCGCGCCATGGAACAGCAGCCGGCCCGCTAAGGACCAGAGAAGACGGATAACGCATCATGCTCTCCCCGAAGCGCACCAAGTACCGCAAGGCGCACAAGGGCCGTATCCACGGCAACGCGAAGGGCGGCTTCACGCTGAACTTCGGCGCCTACGGCCTGAAGGCCATCGAGCCCGAGCGCGTCACCGCGCGCCAGATCGAGGCCGCGCGCCGCACGATCACGCGCCACCTGAAGCGCGCCGGTCGCGTGTGGATCCGCGTGTTCCCGGACGTGCCGGTCTCGAAGAAGCCCGCCGAAGTCCGCATGGGTTCCGGCAAGGGCAGCCCCGAGTTCTGGGTCGTCCGCATCAATCCGGGCCGCATCCTGTTCGAGATCGACGGCGTGCCGAAGGCGATCGCCAGCGAGGCCTTCGAACTGGCCGCCGCCAAGCTTCCCATCAAGACGCGCATGGTTACGCGTCTGGGCGAGGAGGGCTGAACGCCATGACCAAGCCTGCCGACATCCGCGCGAAGACCGACGACCAGCTCAAGGAGCAGCTCGGCGACCTGCGCAAGGAACAGTTCAACCTGCGTTTCCAGAAGGCTTCGGGCCAGCTCGAGAACGTCGCGCGCGTGCGCGTCGTGCGCCGCGACATCGCGCGCATCGAGACTGTCCTCGGCGAGCGCCGCCGCAAGGCGGCCGCCCCCGCCGCCAAGGCCTGATCAGTTCCGGAGGACGACGAAAGATGCCCCGCCGAATTCTGCAAGGGATCGTCACGAGCGACGCGATGGACAAGACCGTCACGGTCAAGGTCGAGCGCCGCGTGATGCATCCGATCTACAAGAAGTTCATCGTGCGCTCGAAGAAGTACCTGGCGCACGACGAACAGAACCGCTCCAAGGTGGGCGACAACGTCAGGATCCGCGAGTGCCGTCCGATTTCCAAGCGCAAGTGCTGGGAAATCGTCGGCGACGACGCGGCCGCCTGAGAAGCGCCCGGAGGGACTGAACAATGATCCAGATGCGCACCAATCTGGAGGTCGCGGACAACTCTGGCGCCCGTCGCGTCCAGTGCATCAAGGTCCTCGGCGGCTCCATGCGCAAGACGGCCACGATCGGCGACGTCATCGTCGTGTCGATCAAGGAGGCCATTCCGAAGGGCCGCGTCAAGAAGGGCGACGTGCACAAGGCGGTGATCGTGCGGACCTCGAAGGAGATCCGCCGCGCCGACGGCTCGTCCGTCCGCTTCGACCGCAACGCGGCCGTGCTGATCAACAAGGAAGGCGAGCCCATCGGGACGCGCATCTTCGGGCCCGTCACGCGCGAACTGCGCGGCAAGGGCTACATGAAGATCATCTCGCTGGCGCCGGAGGTTCTGTGATGTCGGCCAAGCTGAAAGTCCGCAAGGACGACGAAGTCGTCGTCACCACCGGGCGCGACAAGGGCAAGTCGGGCAAGGTGCTGCGCGTGATCCCGGACGAGCTGCGCGTGGTCGTGCAGGGCGTCAACATGGTCAAGCGCCACACCCGCGCCGGCCAGGGCACGCAGGGCGGCATCGTGGAGAAGGAAGCCCCGATCCACGTTTCCAACGTCGCCCACGTTGATCCCAAGGACCGCAAGCCGACGAAGGTCGGCTTCAAAACCGTCGACGGCCGCAAGCTCCGCTTCGCGCGCAAGTCCGGCGAAATGATCGATCGGTGATCGCCATGGCAACTCGTCTCCAGGAATCCTACGACAAGTCGATCAAGCCGGCCCTGATGAAGCAGTTCGGGTACAAGAGCCCGATGCAGGTGCCGCGTCTCGAGAAGATCGTCGTCAACATGGGCGTCGGCGAAGCCGCGCACGACGCCAAGAAGCTCGAGGCCGCCGTCAGCGA
>JAYRKO010000358.1:0-3559 GCA_041905745.1 Tagaea sp.
CGATCACGAGCATGTAGGGGATCTGCTCGAGCTGGGCGTTGCGGATCTTCTTCTGCATGCGCTCGGTCGAATCGTCGACGTCCACGCGGATGCCGCCGTCGGTCTGCGGCAGTTCGCTCGCCATCAGGCGGCGCGCGACGTCCTTGGCGAAGTCCACGTGCCGGTCGGCGATGGGCACCATGCGCGCCTGGATCGGCGAGAGCCACGTCGGCAGGCGGCCGGCGTAGTTCTCGATCAGGATGCCGATGAACCGCTCGAACGAGCCCAAGATCGCGCGATGCAGCATCACGGGGCGGTGCTTGTTGCCGTCCTCGCCGATGAAGCTCGCGTCGAGCCGTTCGGGCAGCACGAAATCGACCTGCAACGTGCCGCACTGCCAATCGCGGCCGATCGCGTCGCGCAGCACGAACTCCAGCTTCGGGCCGTAGAAGGCGCCCTCGCCCGGATTGCGGATCGTCTCGAGGCCTGCGGTCTGCGCGCCCTTTTCGAGCGCCGCTTCCGCCTTGTCCCACGTCTCGTCGGAGCCCGCGCGCTGCTCGGGCCGGTCGGAGAACTTCACCAGCAGGTCGGTGAAGCCGAAATCCTTGTAGATGACGCGCAGCAGGTCGCAGAACTTCTGCGATTCGACCGGCACCTGATCTTCGGTGCAGAAGATGTGCGCGTCGTCCTGCGTGAAGGCGCGCACGCGCATGATGCCGTGCAAGGCGCCCGACGGTTCGTAGCGATGGCACGCGCCGAACTCCGCCAGTCGCAGCGGCAGCTCGCGATAGCTGCGCTGGCCCTGCCGGAAGATCTGCACCGCACCCGGGCAGTTCATCGGCTTGATGGCGTAGAGACGGTCCTCTTCCTCGCCTTCCTTTCCGGGCTTGGCGACGAACATCGCGTCGCGATAGTTCGCCCAGTGACCCGACTTCTCCCAGAAGACGCGATCGACGAGCTGCGGGGTCTTCACCTCGACGTAGCCGTCGGCTTCCAGACGCGAACGCATGTAGCGCTCGATCGTGCGGAACAGCGTCCAGCCCTTCGGATGCCAGAAGACGGTGCCAGGCGCCTCCTCCTGCAGATGGAACAGGCCCATCGCGGTGCCGAGGCGGCGGTGGTCGCGCTTCTCGGCCTCTTCGACGCGATGCAGGTACGCTTTCAGGTCCTGCTCGTTCGCCCAGCAGGTGCCGTAGACGCGCGTGAGCTGCGGATTGCGCGAATCGCCGCGCCAATAGGCGCCCGCAAGCTTGGTCAGCTTGAAGGCCCCCACCTGGCCCGTGTGCTCCACGTGCGGACCGCGGCAGAGATCGGTGAAATCGCCAAGCGTATAGAACGACACGCTCGACACGCCGCCCGCACCCGCATCGACGAGATTGGGGTCTTCGAGGCCCTTGGCGGCCGTCGAGCCGCGCGTGGCGAGGAGTTCGAGCAGTTCGACCTTGAAGGTCTGGCCCGTCTTTTCCATGAACGCGACGGCATCGGCGACCGGCACTTCGCTGCGCACGAGCGGCAGCTTGCGCTCGCGGATCTTGCGCATTTCCGCTTCGATCTTCGGCAGGTCTTCCGTCGTCAGCGGGACCGTCGTCTGGATGTCGTAATAGAAGCCGGTGTCGGTCGCCGGGCCCACGCCCAGCTTCGCGTCGGGGAAGAGCTTCAGTACGGCAGCCGCGAGCACGTGCGAGCAGGAATGCCGCATGCGTTCGAGATCGGGGCCCGGTTTTGCGTCCATCGTCGTCGGTTCCAGTCGAATCCGGGGGCAGGCGTTCCGCCCCCAAGGGACGCGGAAAATACGGCGATCCCGCCCGCAACGCAAATAAACGCCCGTGGCGCGCGCCCGGCAATCCTTGTAAGCCTCCTTCCGAATGGACCGTCCGCCGCCGCCCCGCAAACCCCGCCCCGACCGGCGCCGCAAGCACGGCCGCCCGGCCGACGGCGAACCGCCGCGCCACCGGCGCGAGATCCTGCGCATCGCCGGTTTGCCGGCGGTCGAGGCGCTGTTCGCCCGGGCCCCGGGCGCGGTCGAGCGGCTTTACGTGGCGCCCGACACCGCGCAGGCGGCAAGCGCATTGCTGCGCGAGGCGAACGCGCGCGGCATCGCGCACCGCATCGTGCCGGAAGCCGCCCTTGCCAAGATCGCGGGCACGACGCTCAACGGCGGCATCCTCGCCGAGACCGCCGCACGCCCGCCCGTTCCCTTCGATGTGGGCCAGGCGCGGACATGGGCCGACCGCTGGCAGCCGCTCGTTATCCTCGACGGCATCGGCAACCCGCACAATCTGGGCGCCATCGCGCGCACGGCCGCGTTCTTCGGCCTGCCACGCATCGCGCTCAGCGACCATCCTTCGCAGGCAGCCCCTTCCGAGGCGGCCTATCGCGTGTCCGAGGGCGGGCTCGTGTGGCTCGACATCCTGCGCATCCACCGCCTGCCCGACGTGCTGCGCCGGCTCCAGCCTTTCTATACGACCGTCGCGACGGCGCTGGGCACCGGGCGCAACCTGTCGCCGGGCGAACTCGCGACGGCATCCAAGCCCGTGTGCCTCGTGCTGGGCAACGAAGAGGACGGCCTGCCGGCCGCCACGCTCGCCGCGTGCGAGCGCGTCGTGACGCTGCCGGGTTCGGGGCGCGTGCAGTCGCTCAACGTCGCGGCGACGGCCGCGATCCTCATCCACGCGATCGCGGGCGGGCCGGCGCGCAAGTGAAACGGTCTGTCGCCGCACTGACGTTCGCGCTGTTCGCCTTCGCGCCGCCGGCGCACGCGGCCCCCGGGCCTTGCGAAACGCTGGCCGACGCGATCCGCACCGGCTTCGAGGCCGACGCCGACCTGTCGCGCGTGTTCGAGCGGCTTTCCGCCGGTCCCGACTGGAAACTCGGCGACGTGACGCTCCACGCGCGCGCCGCCAGCCGGCCGCGCCCGGTCGAGATCGGTGCGGCCCGCTTCGTGGCGCGCTTCGAAGCGCCCGACGCGCAGACCCGGCTCGTGGCGCTGCGCGCCGCCGGCACCACCAAGGCCAAGCCCTGCCGCGTGCGTCTGACGGGGCGCGCCGCCGACCGGATCGAGGACATGCGCCCCGCCGACGCGGCCGCGGAATTCGCGCGCCGCGCGCCGATGGCCGCGCTCGAACCCGCCTTGGGCACGCTCGCGCGGGCCGTTGCGGCGGGCGCGAGCGTCGACGCGGTCGGCCTGCTCGGCGCCGGTGCGGAAACGAACGGAACGGGCGGCTTCCAGTTCGCGGCCGGCGGCGGCCGGTTCGTGGCGACGATCGCGCGCGCCGCGGGCGAAACCGGCGCCGTGCAGGTGGCGCTGGCCCGGCTCGTGCCCGAACTCGCCAACCGCGAGCGGCCGCTGGGCACGTTCCGCTACGTCTTCGGCATGCGTATGGCCGGCGTCGCGGCGGAGTGAACGCCGCCTTTTCCCCGGCGTCCGGATCGGCTAGTTTGCCGTCAACCGATGGGTGCGAAACAGACGGGTGGACGGGACGATGGGCGAAGAGAAACGCAAGCAGACGCGCTTCGGCGTACTGCGCGGGACCCTGCTGGTGGACGGCGAGGGCTACGACATCGCCGATTGGAGCCGCAA
>JAYRKO010000359.1:0-3553 GCA_041905745.1 Tagaea sp.
GCGGCCCTTGCGGAACGCTTCGTGCCGGGCGTGCGCGGAAGCGGGAAAACGACGGCAATTTGGGCAGTTGCGGCCCTCGTCTTGACGCTTCCGGGTCTCGTGCGCCTATCCTATCTGGTCGCGCAGTAGCGCCCCGCCGGCGCGCCCGCGCATCGATGGGCATGGGCATGCAGGAAATCGACCGCATCCGGATCGCCGCCGTTCAATCGGTGGGACGCGGCTGTAGCTTCGCGCTGCTTGCCGTCGGCATGACGGTGTTCGGCCTCATTTCATGGCCGATCCTTGCGTTTCGCAGCGGCGCGATCCTGATGGCGCTGATGACCGCCATCCTCGAGCTGCGCCGCAGCTTCGCCCCGCGACAGGATTACCGCCGGACGGAGACTTGGTTGCTCATGGGCCAGCAGCACGACCTGCCGCCGGCACGCGCGCAACCCCTTATCATCGGCGTCCTGCAGGACACCTATCGGCGCTTCGCGGCCTATACGGCCGCGCTGTCGCTCGCCTTCTGGATATTGATGGGTCTGGCGATGCTCGTTCAGCCGCCGGGCGCGCCCTGGGTATTCACATAGACCGCATAGAGCGACTGGCTCGCCGCCATGAACAGGCGGTTGCGGAACCGCCCGCCGAAGCAGACGTTCGCGGCGCGCTCGGGCAGATGGATGTGTCCGATGGGCGCGCCGTCGGGCGCGAACACGCGCACGCCGTTGAGCCCCGGCTCCATCCCCCAGCCCGCCCAGATGTTGCCGTCGACGTCGCAGCGGAAACCGTCGGGCGTTCCCTTGCCGCAATCGCCGAACTGGCGGCGGTTGGCGAGCTTGGTTCCGCCGTCGACCACGTCGAAGACGTGCAGCTTGCGCGGCCGCGAGGCGGACTCGACCAGGTAAAGCAGCTTTTCGTCCGGCGAGAAGCACAGGCCGTTGGGACCGTCGATGTCCTTGGCGACGATCGTCGCCGCACCGGTCTTCCCGTCGATCCGGTAGACGGCCATCGGCAGTTCGCTCTGCGCCCATTCGCCTTCGTAGTAGCCGCCGATGCCGAAGGTGGGATCGGTGAACCAGATCGAGCCGTCGGATTTGACGATGACGTCGTTGGGTGAATTCAGGCGCTTGCCTTCGAAGCGGTCGATGAGGACCGTGATGCTGCCGTCGGGCTCGGTGCGCGTCACGCGGCGCGTCAGGTGCTCGCACGTCACGAGCCTGCCCTGCCGGTCGCGCGTATTGCCGTTCGAATTGTTCGACGGATGGCGGAACGCCGCGACCGTGCCGGTCGGCTCGTCCCAGCGCAGCATCCGGTTGTTCGGGATGTCGCTCCACAGCAGGTAGCGGCCGTCGGCGAAATAGACGGGGCCCTCGCTCCAGCGGCAACCGGTGAAGAGCCGTTCGATGCAGCCGTTGAAAATCCGGTATTTCTCGAACCGCTTGTCGAGGATCTCAACCGACGGATCGGGATAGGTCTCGGCCTGCGTCCACATCGTTTGCGTCTCTCCCCGGAATGTCTTGCCCGTTGTGCCGGGCGCGGAGAGTTTGGCGCGGAACGGCCGCGCACGCAAAGCGCAATTCGCGGCCCGGCGCCGTCAGGCGGCTTGCGCGGGCCCGCGCGCGAGATCCGCCCGGACTACATTCAGCTTGGCAAAGCGGCCGCGATACTCGACCGGGGTCATGCCGGTCTGGCGTTTGAACAGGCGGCGGAAAAAGGCCTGATCCTCGTAACCGACCTTGAGCGCGATGCTCTGGATCGTGTCGCTGCCCGCCTCCAGCATCTCCTTCGCGGCCGTCACGCGCAGCATCTGCAGATAGGCGCCGGGCACGAAGCCGGTCGCCGCCTTGAACCGGCGGATGAAGTTGCGCGATCCCATCGCGGCACGCTCGGCAAGCCGGGCGATCGTCAGTTCGCGCGCGAAATTGGCGCGGACATACTCCTCGACCTCGCGGATCCGCTCGTCGGAATGCGGTCGCATCTGCGGAACCGCCGCATAGCCCGACTGGCTGCTGCGCGGCATGCTGAGGCACAGAGATTTCGCGGTCTGCAAGGCGACCTCGCGTCCGCAGAATTTCTCGACGAGATACAGGCTGACGTCGACCGCCGCATAGACGCCGCCGCTGCACAGCACGCGCTCGTCCTCGGTGACGAACCGGTCGGGATTCCAGCGTACGGCCGGATAGCGCCGGCGGAAGACGTCGACCACGCCCCAATGCGTCGTCGCGATGCGCCCGTCGAGCACGCCGCTTTCGGCGAGGAACGCGACGGCCGAGCAGATCCCCACGACATAGGCGCCCTTCGCGTGCCAGTCGCGGATCCAGGCCATCAGCCGGTCGTCGCGGACGATCTCGTCCTTCAGGTTCCAGCTCGAGGCCGAGATGACGACGATGTCGGCCTTCTTCACGTCGCCGATCGCACAGTCGGCCGTGATCGACAGACCGCACAGACCACGCACGTTCTTTCCGTCGAGCGAGGCGACCGTGACGCGGAAACGCGCGCGCTGGTCGAGACCGCACAGCCAGTTCCAGATCACGCCGGCCGAAGAAAATATCTCGATCGGCGCAATACCCGTCGAGGCGTAGCCGCCGTCGAGCAGCAGAACCGCGACTTCGACGACGTCATCCGGCGTGCCGGCGGAGGGACGGAACGGCAAGGCGCAGGAAAAGCTTGGGACGTCGGACATGGGGATTTCCGATCGGAACGAGGAAGCGGAATATTTCCCGCACCTTGTGCTTCAAGCCAGATGCAATATTGACAATGTAGAACGCCGATAATGACATCATCCCCGCCCCCGTCAATCGGCCGGCGGAGCAGCCTCCCACAGGCCGAAAATAGCCCCGTCCGGATCGGCAATCATGGCGATGCGGGCGACGACGCACGCCCCGGGCTCGACCACTTCGAACGGGCGCACCAGCACCGTTCCGCCCGCCGATACCGTCTGCGCGGCCGCCGCGTCGATCGAACGGACTGCCACATAGGGGGTCCAATGTGCCCGCATGCCGCGCTCGCGGGCCCGTTCGCCGATGCGGTAGAGCGAAGCCACGTCGCGACCGCCGACCGAAAGGCGGTGATAGACGCCGCCGTTCGCCTGCGCGGTCCGGCACTGCCAGCCGAACGCCGCGGCGTAGAAATCGGCCGCCCTCTCGACATCCTCGCTCGCCAGGTCGTGCCAGACGAACCTTCCCGTCTCCATTGCCGGATCCCGGAATTCGCGCGTCCGGCGCGATCGCGAAACCGCGCCGGACTCCGATCCGCTCAGACCGCCGTCATCGGGCTGATGACGCTGTGGACTTCGCTGATCTTGGTCGCGGGAAAGCCGCTGAGCTTGGCGTGCTCGCGCACGGCCGCTTCGTTCTCGGCGATGTAGACGCAGAACGTCTTGTCGTCGACGACGTAGGACTCGACCCACTGCGCCTTGCCGGCGAGCTTGGCCAGCGCGTCGTTCGACGTCGCCGCCGCCTGCTTGAGACCCTTGGCGTCCAGCTTGTTCACGCCGGGAATTTCACGCTCGATCACGTAACGCTTCATTGTAGTCCTCGCTTGGTCGCGTTGAAGGAGCGCGAATGTCGATGAA
>JAYRKO010000360.1:0-3533 GCA_041905745.1 Tagaea sp.
TGCCCGACCGCGTCATCACCAAGCCGCCGACGGCCGAACTGCGCGAAGGGCAGACGGACGAGGCGTCGTTGGGTCCTTATGTGCAGCTCGATGCGATCCTGAAGGAACTCGTCGAAGGCGAGCGAACCGTCGCGGAGATCGTCGCGAAGGGTTTCGCTGAGGCGGACGTGAAGCGCATCTGGCGGATGCTGGATCTCTCCGAATACAAGCGCCGGCAGGCCCCGCCGGGCGTTAAGATCACCGGGCGCGCCTTCGGTCGCGAGCGCCGATATCCGATCACGAACGGTTTCCGGGGCTGATATGGCGATCCGCGTACGTTTCGCGCCGTCGCCGACCGGGCGCCTGCATCTGGGCAATGTCCGCGCGGCCCTTCTCAACTGGCTGTTCGCGCGCGCATCGGGCGGAAAGTTCCTGCTGCGCATGGACGATACCGATCGCGAGCGGTCGACCGCAGCTTTCGCGACGGGTATCGAGACCGACCTGCGGTGGCTTGGCCTCGGCTGGGAAGAGTTCGCGCGCCAGTCCGACAGGCTCGATCGCTATGCCGCCGCGGCGGAGCGGTTGAAGGCGTCGGGACGTCTCTATGCCTGTTACGAGACCCCGGACGAACTGAAACTCCGCCGCTTCGGACAGGTCGCGGATGGCGGGGCGCAGGTCTACGACCGCGCCGGGTTGCGCCTGACGGACGATCAGAAGCGGGCGTACGAGGCGGAGGGGCGGCAGCCCCACTGGCGCTTCAAGCTCGATCATGTCGATACCGCTTGGGACGATCTGATCCGCGGCCGCTGCGCGTATCACGGCGGCAAGGTTTCGGATCCCGTTCTCGTGCGCGCCGACGGCATGCCGACCTACACGCTTGCATCCGTCGTCGATGACATCGAACTCGACGTCTCACATATCGTTCGCGGTGAAGACCACGTCACGAACACGTCCGTGCAGATCCAGATTTTCGACGCGCTCGGACGTGCGTCGACCTCCATCGCGTTCGCCCATTTTCCGCTGATTTCAGACGCCGGCGGTCATAGCCTCTCCAAGCGCCTCGGATCGTTGTCTCTCGAGAATTTGAGGGCGGACGGGATCGAGCCGGTCGCGATTGCGTCCCTGATCGCGCGGCTTGGGACGTCCGACCCGGTCGAACCGAAGGACAGGCTCGACGATCTGGTCGGCGGCTTCGATTTCGCGAAGTTCGGCCGCGCATCGCCGAAACTCGATCCCGACGATATCGTGCGCCTGAATGCCAAGATCGTCCATCGGATGGCCTATGCCGCCGTCGCCGATCGCCTGCCGGCCGGCTCGGATGCGGCGTTCTGGGAAGCCGTGCGTCCCAACCTGACCCGTGTTGCGGAGGCCGGCGACTGGTGGGCGCTGTGCCGGGCGGAGGTCGCGCCGATCGTTGCGGACCCTGATTTTCTTGCCGAGGCTGCCCGCCTTCTGCCGCCCGAGCCTTGGGGGGCGGAGACCTGGGGCGGTTGGACGAAGGCGCTGGGTGCCGCTACAGGGCGAAAGGGCAAGGACCTGTTCCTGCCATTGCGGCTGGCCCTGACGGCGCGCGAACACGGGCCGGAAATGAAATCCTTGATGCCGATGATCGGCCGATCGCGTACCCTCGCGCGCCTCGAAGGTCGCAAGGCATGAACGCGCTCCAGATCCACAACTCGATGAGCCGCCGCAAGGAGCGGTTCGAACCGCTCGATCCTGCGCACGTGCGCATGTACGTCTGCGGTCCGACGGTCTACGACTTCGCGCATATCGGAAACGCCCGCCCGGTCGTCGTGTTCGACACGCTCTATCGGGTGCTGAAGCGCCTGTATCCGCGCGTCACGTATGCGCGGAACATCACCGACATCGACGACAAAATCATCGAGCGCGCGATCGAGCGCGGCGTCCATATCGACACGATCACCGAAGAGACGATCGCCGCCTACCGTGCTGACATGGCGGCCGTGGGCGCGCTGTCGCCCGACGCGGAGCCGCGCTGCACGCGCACCGTTCCGCAGATGATTTCGATGATTGCCACGCTGGTGCAAAAAGGTCATGCCTACGCCGCCGAAGGCCACGTCCTGTTCGACGTGACGAGCTTCCCGGATTACGGAAGGCTGTCGGGTCGTTCGCGCGACGAGCAGATCGCGGGCAGCCGCGTCGAGGTCGCGCCCTACAAGAAGGATCCGGGCGACTTCGTGCTTTGGAAGCCGTCGAAGCCCGAGCAGCCGGGATGGGAGAGCCCTTGGGGACGCGGGCGTCCGGGCTGGCACATCGAGTGCTCGGCCATGGCCAAGGACGTACTCGGCGTTACGATCGACATTCATGGCGGCGGCCACGATCTCATTTTCCCCCACCACGAGAACGAAATCGCGCAGTCGGTTTGCGCGCACGGCGGCGTGACGTTCTCGAAATACTGGATGCACAACGGTTTCCTCGTCGTGAACGGCGAGAAGATGTCGAAGAGTCTCGGCAACTTCTTCACCGTCCGAGACCTGCTGGCCAAGTGGCCGGGCGAGGCCGTGCGCCTGCTCCTTCTCAAGACGCACTATCGGGCACCGCTCGATTTCACGGAGCAGGGGCTGCGCGAGGCAAAGGGCGATCTCGATCGCTTCTATCAGGCGCTGCTCGGTTCGGCCGACTTGGTCGCGTCGGGTGTTACTGCGGGCAGCGTTCTCGCGGCGTTGTGTGACGATCTCAACACCGCAAAGGCGTTGGCCGAAATGCACGAACTCGCGCGGCGCCTCAATACGGACCGCTCGCCCGATGCAAAGGCGGCATTGCTCGATGCCGGGCGGTTGTTGGGACTCCTTCAGGCCGACCCGGCGAGCTGGTTCAGGCAGGGAACGTCGGAAGGCCCGAGCGAGGCGGAAATCGACGCCGCGATCGCCGCGCGCCTCGATGCGCGCAAGCGGCGCGACTTCGCGGAGGCCGACCGAATTAGAAACGAACTCAAGCAGAAGGGAGTTGTTCTCGAGGATGTGCCGGGCGGCGGCACGACATGGAAGCGGAGTGAGTGACATGGGCGAGCGGGTTTATATCTACGATTCGACGCTGCGTGACGGGGCGCAGACCCAGGGTGTCGATTTCGGCGTGGCCGACAAGATCGCCATCGCGCGCGCGCTCGACCGGCTCGGGATCGATTACGTCGAAGGCGGCTGGCCCGGCGCCAACCCGACCGACGACGCCTTTTTCGGCCAACTTCCGGCGCTGTCGCAGGCCCGCATCGCCGCATTCGGCATGACGCGCCGCGGTGGCCGCTCGGCCGCCAACGACCCGGGATTGGCTGCCGTATTGGGGGCGGCCGCACCCGTGGCCTGTCTGGTCGGCAAAACGTGGGACTACCACGTCGATCTGGCGCTGGGCGTGTCCAAAACCGAGAACATCGACATGATCGCGGAAAGCCTTGCAGAGGCGAAGGTGCGCGGCAAGGAGGCGATGTTCGATGCCGAGCATTTCTTCGACGGCTGGAAGGCGAACCCCGGCTTCGCGCTGGACTGCCTCAAGGCCGCATTCGGCGCCGGAGCGCGCTGGATCGTCCTGTGCGATACGAA
>JAYRKO010000002.1:0-22063 GCA_041905745.1 Tagaea sp.
GCTTGATCCACCCGACTTCGGCCGTTTGCGCGACGACAGACACCGCTCGGGGCGAAAAACGCTTGCCCAGCGAGCAAAATCAGGCGATCTTGAAGTCAAGCGGCGGGCCACTTGGGGAATGTCGGATAAAAAGGGGAGGGGAGCATGAAGCGCGTGATCTACGCGGCGGCGATTGCCGTTCTGGCGATGGTGGGAGCGGCGGAGGCCCAGCAGCGGGCGAACAAGCTCAGATGGGCGAGCACCGTGTTCCATACGGCGCCCGACCCATATTACAACTTCGATCGCGAGGCGATGATCCTCAACGGCCAGCTCGTTTGGGATACCCTGATCTACCGCAATCCCAAGACCGGCGAATACGAGCCGTTGCTGGCTACGTCCTGGGAGTGGAAGAACGATGTCACGCTGGTTTTCACGCTGCGCGAAGGCGTCAAGTTCCATGACGGCCGAGACTTCAGTGCCGCCGACGTCGTCTACACCTATAACTACATCTCGAACCCGGACAACAAGGTCAACGTCCAGAGCAACGTGAACTGGATCAAGAACGCCGAGGCGCTCGGCGACCACAAGGTGCAGCTCAATCTCAAGGCGCCCTTTCCGCCCGCACTTGAATATGTGTCGAGCCTGCATGCCATGTTGCCCAAGGACTTCTACGGCAAGAACAACGCGGCCAACATCAATGGCGGACTGATCGGCACCGGCCCCTACAAGTTCGACAACTTCACGCCCGGCACGTCGATGTCGCTGTCGAAATGGGATGGGTATTTTAAGGGCAGCCCCAAGGGCGCGCCTGCACTCAGTGCAATCGAGTACCGGGCCATTCCCGACCGCTCGACCCAAATGGCCGAGCTGATGGGCGGCGGTCTCGACTGGGTCTGGTATGTGCCGGCCGACCAGGCCGAGCCACTAGCCTCTGTACCGGGCGTGGCCGTCAATCCGGCCGAAACGATGCGCATCTCGTTCCTATCGTTCAACCTGCGCGACATGGAGAAAGGCAACCCGCTTCAGGACATCCGCGTGCGTCAGGCGATCGCGCATGCCATCGACCGGGAGGCCATCGTCAAGCAGGTTGTCGGCCAGGGATCCGGTGTCGTCACGTCCCCCTGCTTCCGCACGCAGTTCGGATGTCCGGCCGACGTGCCCGGGTTCGGCTACGATCCCGCCAAAGCCAAGGCGCTTCTGGCCGAGGCTGGGGTCGCATCCGGCTTGACGCTCGACCTCGTCGCCAATTCCGCCCGCGACCGTGCGTGGCCGGAGGCTATTGCCGGCTACCTCAGCAAGGTCGGAATCCGTCTGAACGTCCAGATGCTGCAATATGCGGCTGTGTCCGAGCGCATCGCCACCAACCGTGCCCATCTTTTCATGGGCGACTGGGGGTCCTACGGCATCAACGACGTCTCAGCGCTGCTCAACAATTTCTTCACCCTCGGGGCCGACGACATGGCACGCGACGAGACGGTGTCGAAAGCGCTCAAGGCGGCCGCGGCGACGATCAATCAGGAGGAGCGACTCGCCCATTACAAGCTGGCGACGCGCCGGATCAACGAGCAGGTGATGTGGCACCCGCTATGGACCAATCCGGTCACTTACGCCCACGCCAGGAACCTGGATTTCAACGCATTCCCGGACGAGAACCCTCGCTTCTTCCTCGTCAAGTGGAAGCGTTGAGGCCGGATCGACGCGAGGCGGAGACGGGCCGTGCTGGCATTCACGATCAAGAGGCTGTTCGTCGGGCTGCTGGTCATGCTTGCCGTCTCGGCCATCACTTTCACGCTCACCAACGTGGCGGCCGATCCAGCTCGCACGATGGCGGGTGAGGGCGCAACCTCCGCCGATGTCGAGGCCATCAGGGTCGCCTATGGCTTCGACCGGCCAGTCATCTTTCGCTATGGCGAATGGCTCGGCAGTGCGCTCCAGGCCGATCTCGGTGTTTCCTACCGGCAGAAGCGACCGGTAACCGAGGTTATCTTCGAGCGCCTGCCGGTCACACTGACGCTGGGGATCTTGGCTTTCGGGCTCGCCCTGCTCGTTGCGATCCCGCTCGGGATCGCCGCAGGCCTTCGTCCTAATTCGTGGATCGACCGTCTGGCACTGGGCATCGCCATCGTCGGCCAGGCCATGCCATCCTTTTGGTTCGCGCTAATCGGCATCGTCGTCTTCGGTGTGTCGCTTCGTTGGCTGCCTGTCTCCGGCTCCTCAACCTGGGCGCATTTCGTACTTCCCTCGCTGGTGTTGGCCTATTACGCCACGCCAACCCTGATGCGGCTGACGCGCGCTGGCATCGTCGAAGTGATGGGCTCCGACTTTGTCCGCACGGCGCGGGCGAAGGGGCTGCGCATGGGCAAGGTCGTGTTCAAGCACGCGCTGCGTAACGCGATCCTGCCGCTGGTTTCGGTCGCGGCTGTCCAGTTCGGCTTCATGCTCGGCGGTTCGGTTGTCATCGAGACGATCTTCGCCATGCAGGGCGTCGGCTATCTGGCGTGGGAGGCGATCTCCTATTCCGACTTGCCGGTCGTCCAGGCGATCGTGCTGGTCGTCGCGGCGATCTATGTGGTGCTGACCTTCGGCGCCGACCTCCTGAACGCGTGGCTCGATCCGCGTCTGCGCAGCAATTGAGGCCATCATGTCGGATGTCGCCCGCGTGTCCTCTTCCCTCTCCTCGCGTTTCGCTAGCGCCATGTCAGCCTTCGTCGGGCACAGGAGTTTCCTGATCGGAGCTGTAGGGCTGACCGTCATTGTTCTCTTGGCGATTGCGGCGCCACTGGTCACTTGGCATGACCCCTACGTTCAGGATCTGTCCAGCCGACGTATCCCGCCGGTATGGTACGCTTGGTTCTGGGATCATCCGAAGGCAGGCTGGGATCATCCGCTCGGCACGGATAAGCTCGGGCGGGACTACTGGTCGAGGCTGGTCTACGGCAGCCGCGTCTCGCTGCTCATCGGTACCGCGACGGTGCTGATGTCAGGCGTCATCGGCACCTTCCTCGGCGTGATGGCTGGTTACTTCGGCGGCCGCGTCGACACCGCCGTTTCCTTCATCATCACGACGCGGCTGACACTGCCCGTCATTCTCGTCGCGCTCGCGACCGTGGCCATGCTCAACGCTACGCTCGTCGTGATCACGCTCGTCCTCGGCCTCCTGCTGTGGGACAGATTCGCTGTCGTCATGCGCTCGGTGACCATGCAGGTGCGGGCCCAGGAATACATCGTGGCGGCGAAAGCCATCGGCTGTTCGACACCACGCATCATCTTCACCGAGATCTTGCCCAACGTCGCGGCCCCCCTGACCGTGATCGCCACCATCGAGATGGCCACAGCCATCCTCTACGAAGCGTCGCTATCGTTTCTCGGCCTCGGCGTTCAGCCGCCGCTGTCCTCCTGGGGGCTAATGCTGGCGGAGGCCAAGGTCGAGATCTTCTTCGCGCCGTGGATGATCACCATGCCCGGCATCGCGCTGTTCATCCTGCTGATGTCGATCAACCTGCTCGGCGATGGCATCCGCGACCTCGCCGCGCCGGGAGTCCGCTGAGCCATGCAAGGCATCAACGAACCGATCCTTCAGGTCCGTAACCTGCATGTGCGTCTGGCGACTGCCCGCGGGATGCTCCATGTGGTCAAGGGCCTCGATTTCGAGGTCGCCCTCGGTGAGACCGTCTGCATCGTCGGCGAATCCGGTTGCGGCAAGTCGATGACCTCGCTGGCCCTGATGGGGCTTCTGCCCAGCGGCGCCGTGCGCTCCGCCGACAGACTGACCTTCGCCAACTCCGACATCTCTCAGGCCAGCGAGCGCGCCATGTCGCATCTGCGCGGCAACCGCATGTCGATGATCTTTCAGGAGCCGATGACGACGCTCAACCCGGTCTACACGATCGGCGACCAGTTGACCGAGCCGCTGTTTCGCCACGGGCGCCTCTCGCATCGGGAGGCCTACGACAAGGCGGAGGCCATCCTCGAACGCGTCGGCATCAGCGGCGCGCGGCGCAGGCTGGCGCAATATCCGCATCAGCTCTCCGGCGGCCTGCGCCAGCGGGTCGTCATCGCCATGGCGTTGATCTGCAACCCCGCGCTCGTCATCGCGGACGAGCCGACGACCGCGCTCGATGTCACCATCCAGGCGCAGATCCTCAACCTGCTCAAGAGCCTGCAAAGCGAGTTCGGCATGGGCATGCTGTTCATCACCCACGATCTCGGCCTCGTCTCGCGCATCGCCGACCGGGTGCTGGTGATGTATGCCGGCCGGATCGTCGAACAGGGCATGGCGCGCGACATCTTCAGGAAGCCGCGGCATCCCTACACACAGGGGCTGCTGCGCTGCATCCCGGTGCCCGGCAAGACCGATCCGGGCAGCCGGCTGGGAACCATCCCTGGCGTGGTGCCCAGCCTGTTCGAGTATCTCGACGGTTGCGGTTTCAAGACGCGGTGCCCGAAGGCGATGCCCGCCTGCGCGCGCGGCGAGATTGCGCTCAAGCGCAGCGAGCCCGGCCATTTCGACCGCTGCATCCTGCCCGAGGACTCCCGCGATGCAATTTGGAGCGGCGAATCCGTGCCCACCGGAAAGAGGCTGCCCGCATGAGTACTTCGTCGACGCTGCTCGACCTCCGCAACGTCCGAAAGAACTACCGGGTCTCCCAGGGCCTGTTCGCACCGCGACGGACGCTCGGCGCGCTGCGGGAGGTGAGCCTGACGATCAACAAGGGCGACGTCCTCGGCATCGTCGGCGAATCCGGCTGCGGCAAGTCCACTCTCGCCCGCATCCTCCTGTCGCTGGAGCAGCCCAGCGAGGGGACGATCACCTTCGAGGGGCGACCGCTTTCCAGCGTGCGGCGTGCCCAGATCTCGCGGCGCGTCCAGCCGATCTTCCAGGACCCGTATTCCTCGCTGAACCCGCGCAAGACCATCGGCTCGATCATCACCCTGCCGCTGCGCGTCCACGGCATCGGTACGGCGCAGACCCAGCACGAGTCTTTGCTGGAGATGATGGATGGCGTCGGCTTGCCGGAAAGGCTCGCGGATTCCTATCCGAGCCAGCTCTCAGGCGGTCAGCGCCAGCGGGTAGCGATTGCGCGGGCGCTGATCATGCGGCCGGAGCTGGTGATCTGCGACGAGCCGACATCGGCGCTCGACGTATCGGTCCAGTCCCAGATCCTGAACATGCTGATGGACCTGAAGGAGCGCTTCGCGCTCACCTATGTCTTCATCAGCCACAACCTCGCCGTCGTCGAGCATATCGCCTCGCGCATTGCCGTGATGTATCTCGGCCGCGTGGTCGAACAGGCCGAGGCGCGTGCCTTCTTCGCCGCTCCGCGGCATCCGTACAGTCAGGCTCTGATGGCGTCGGTGCTGGCTCCCGATCCGGATCTCGGGGTTCCCGACCTGCACCTGGGCACGGTGTTCCCTGACCCGCTCGCTCCTCCCACCGGTTGTGCGTTCCATCCCAGATGTTCCCGCAGGATGGATATCTGCACGCATAGCCAGCCGGCACCCTTTCCCATCGGCGATGGCTATGTCGAGTGCCAACTCTACGGCCCGACGGCCGGACATTCTGCAACGGAGTAGCATGATGAACTTGTCCCGCTCGATGGTCGTTGCCCCCCAGCCTGAGGCGGCAGAAGCCGCCATCGACATCCTCAAAGCCGGCGGCAACGCTTTTGACGCGGCGATTGCATGCGCCTTCGTCCAAGGGGTCGTCGATCCGATGATGACCGGTATCGCTGGCTTCGGCAGCATGGCTGTCCTGTCGAGCGCGCGCGGTATTCATGAGTACATCGATTTTCATGCGCCCACGCCGGCGGCGGCGCGCGAAGATATGTGGGCGGACATCATCGTCGGCGAGGCGCGCGACGGCTACGGCTTCATCGTCGAGGGCAACGTCAACGACATCGGCTACCAGTCGATCTGCGTGCCGTCCTCGTTGCGCGCCTACGAGACGGCGCATGCGAAGTTCGGCCGGCTGCCCTGGGCCGAGGTGGTCGCGCCGGCGATCACCTCGGCGAAAACCGGCTGGGTGGTCAGGCCCCATGTCGCCGCCTGGTGGTCGGACGACGGCAGCATGGGCCGCGTCTCCCATCACGAGCGTCTTCGCCATACGCCGGCGGCGAAGGCGCTCTACTGCCGTGAGGACGGTTCGCCGAAGAAGGTCGGCGACAAGGTGCGCAACCCCGATCTGGCGGCGACGTTGGAGGAGATCGCCCGCAACGGTGCCGATGCGTTCTATAAGGGTGATATTGCCGCGCGGATCGCGCAGGACATGAGGGACAATGGCGGACACGTCTCGCGGCAGGATCTTGCCGCCTACCAGCCAAACGTCAACGCTCCGCTTTGGGGTGAATATCGCGGCTACCGAGTTTCGACCAACGTGCCCCCCGGCGGCGGCGCGATGCTGATCGAGATGCTCAACGTGCTGGAGAATTTTGATCTACCCGCCTTGGGTCACAACAGTGCCGACTATCTGCGCGTCGTGAGCGAGGCGATGAAGGTCGCGACGGCCGACAAGGACCGCCATATCGGCGACCCGAAATTCCTAGAGGTCCCACTCGACCGCCTGCTCTCGAAATCCTATGCGGGCGATATCGCCGCAGGCATCCGTGCCGGTCGGAAGGCGGCTGTCCCGCGCTTCAACGCCGGCTTCCCGTCGAAGGACACGACCCATATCAGCGTCGCCGACAAGGAGGGCAATTGCGTATCGATGACGCATTCGCTCGGCATGCCGTCGGGCGTCGTCACGCCGGGCCTCGGCTTCATGTACAATGGCTGCATGGGTGTCTTCGATCCGCGCCCTGGCCGGCCTGGATCGATCCGGCCGGGCAAGGCGCGCTTCTCCTCGATCTGTCCGTCGATCGTGTTCAAGGGCGACGAGCCCTATCTGGTCATCGGCGCCCCCGGCGCGACGCAGATCGCCATGGGTGTGCTGCAAGCGGTGCTCAACGTGCTCGACTTCGACATGAAGATGAGCGACGCGGTCGCCAGCCCGCGCTTTTCTGCGACCAGCAGCATCATCGACGTGACCAACCGGATCGCGCGTAGCGAGACCCGCAGCCTCGAGGCGCAGGGCTACGAGGTCGAGCGCTGGCCGCAGACCTTCGGCATCGCACGGGTTCACGGCATCCGCATCGTCAACGGTGAGCCCGACGGCGGAGCCGACCCGGGGGCCGATGGAGTTGTTATGAGCGTGCCGTAACGGCGGATATCCTCGCCAATTGGCAATCGTACTCGATGCCGATTAGTACGTCAGGGAGCTGAATCGGCCCACGATCGTTGGATCGGGGCCGACCAGTGCGTCGATTTACGCTACAGGATCGATCATAGCTGCCGCCCAGAGTAACAACTAAGCGGATGGCCTACGGGCACCAGGTCGCATCGAAATGGACCGAACGGTCATCGAAGCGGGTGAGGAAGGCCTGGGTGTCGGGGGGAACGACGGCCTTGGTGCAATCCTCTCCGGCGAAGGCGACGATCGTGTCCATCGAGTCCCAGAAGGTGATCTCGACGAACTCGACCTCGCCGGTGTCGAGTGTGCGCCGAAGGAAATAGGTCCCTTTGTATCCCGCGATGCGATGCAAGGCGGGAAGCGTCTCGGTCGTCAGAAGCTTCTCGTAGGAATCGGCCAGATCGGGTTTCGCCCAACCGCGCCATACACGTCCAATCATGTCTTGCTCCACCTTTCTGCTTGGGAGGTCATTCGGACAGAACGCGAATCCGGTCCGGGGGAATGTCGAGGGCGACCCGCTCTCCGACTGCGAAGAGCTGGTCAGCGGGGGTCAGGCAGCGGATCATGTGCCCACCGAAATCGAGGACGTAGCGGGTGCGCGAGCCCAGGAAGACCCGCGTGACGACGATGGCTGCCGCCGCGGCGGCCGGCGCGGGCGTCAGGCGGGCGTCCTCCTGCCGGAACATCACGGTCGCTTTGCCCTGGCCGGCGGCCCCGTCGAGCTGCAGGAGTTGGCCTCCCGGCAGGCGGGCGATCGTTCCCCCGGCCGTCCGTTCGAGCGCCACCTCGAGGAGGTTCGTCGATCCCATGAAGGAGGCGGCGAAGCGCGTCCTTGGAGCGGCATAGAGCTCGGCCGGGGTGCCTTCCTGTTCGATCCTGCCGGCATTGAGCAGAATGACGCGATCGGACAGGCTGAGGGCTTCTTCCTGGTCGTGGGTGACGAAGACGGTCGTCAAACCCGTCTGGCGATGGAGCTGGATCAGCTCCTCCTGCATGGTTTCGCGCAGCTTGGCGTCCAGATTGGACAGGGGCTCGTCGAGCAGCAGCACCTGGGGGGAGGAGACAACCGCGCGGGCGACCGCGACGCGTTGCTGCTGCCCTCCCGAGAGCTGGCGGGGACGTCGTTCCGCGAGATGGGAAAGCTGGACGAGCTTCAGGGCGGCTTCCGCCCGCTCGCGCTGTTCGGCGCGATTGCCGAGGCGGCGCATCCGCAGCGGAAACATGACGTTTTCAAGGACGTTGAGATGCGGCAGCAGGGCGTAGGACTGGAAAACCATCGCGATGTCGCGCCGTTCGGGCGGCAACCGGGTCGAGTCCTTGCCGCCAATATGAATGGAGCCGCCATTGGCCTCCTCCAAACCGGCGATCATGCGCAGGAGGGTTGTCTTGCCGCAGCCGCTCGGCCCCAGCAGGCTGACGAACTCGCCCTTCTGGATCGAGAGGGAAATGCCCTTGATGACCTGCACGCCGCCGAAGGATTTCGAGACGTTGTCGAGATGTACTGCCGTCATCGGATTACCCCGCCACTGTCTGGATGCCGAGAACGCGGTCGATCACGAAGATCAGCAGGATCGTCAGTGCGATCATCAGGGTGGATACGGCCGCGATCGAGGGATCTGGGCTGAATTCGAGTTGCGTGTAGATCTGGATGGGCAATGTCGTGATTTCCGGCGAGCGAAGGAAAAGGGAGAGGATTGCCTCGTCGAAAGAGATGTTGAAGGCGAAGAAGGCTCCGGCGGCGATGCCAGGCATGGCCTGCGGCACGACGACGTGGCGGATGGCACGCCAAGGCCCAGCGCCCATCGTTCGGGCGGCTTCCTCCAGGTATTTGTCGGAGGTCGAGAGGACCGCCAGCGTGGTGCGGATTACATAGGGCACCGCCACCACGGTATGACCGACCCAGAGAGCCCAGAGCGAGGTTTGACCGATAGTCGCGCTCCAGAAGGTTAGCAGGCCGAGCGCGAAGATGATCGTCGGCAGGACGAGCGGCGCCAGAAACAGCGCGGATATGGCCGAGGTCGCGGGCAGCCGGCCACGATGCAGGACGATCGCTGCGCTTGCTCCGATGATCGTGGCACCCACCATCACCGCCACAGCCAGTTTCAGGCTGATGAGGGCGGCACCAGTGTAAGACGACGAAGACAGGATCGCTTCATACCAGCGAAGGCTGAGCCCCTGTGGTGGGAAGGTCACGTAGTCCCCCGCCGTGAACGATACGCCGCAGACCACGATGAGCGGGCCCAGGACGAAGAGCAGGATCGCGGCCAGATAGAGCCCGGCGGCCACGCGGATCGGGCGCGGAATCGCTTCAACCATGGGAGCGCCTCGACAACCGGGCATAGGGGATTAGGAGGATGAGGACGCCGAGCAGCAGGATGATCGATTGCGCTGCGGCGAAGTGCCATTCCATGGTTCGCGTCGCGGATTCGTAGATCGACCCTGCGAGAACCGGCAGTCGCGCTCCGCCGAGCAGAGACGGCGTGATGAAGTAGCTGGCCGACAGGGTGAAGACGAGCAGAGAGCCTGCGATGATCCCCGGGATGGCCAGCGGCAGGATGACGAGACGCAAGGCTTCGAGGAAGCTGCACCCCATAACGCGCGCGGCTTCTTCTAGGCGCTGGTCGATTCGCAACACGACGCCGAGGATGGACAGCACCATGAACGGAAACAGCACCTGAACCATGCCGGCGACGATGGCGGTCTCTGTATGCATCAGGGTATAGTTTCTGTTCACTAGGCCGATCTTGTTCATCAGGTCCGGAATGACGCCGCCGCGGCCGAGGATGACCATCCAGCCGAAGGTCCGCACGACCACGCTCGTCATCAGCGGCAGCGTGATGCAGATGATCAGCCACAGGCGCAGGCGCGGTGATCCCCGGGCCATGATGTAGGCAAGCGGGACGCCGGTGACGATGCAGATCGCGGTGATGACCAGCGACAGCTTCACAGTGCGCCATGCGATGCCGAGATAGAATGGGTCCGTCAGGAACCGCAGCAGATGAACCGCGGTCCAGCCGCCTTCGGCGTCGCGCAGGCCGAGCACCAGGATTCCGGCCACCGGGATCAGGAACCCGAAGCCTAGCAGCAGCAATCCGGGAGCGGAAATGATCAGGTCGTTTCGAAGGCTGTTCATGTTTGCTCCCGGATCGAAAGGCCGCGAACTCGGCTCGCCTACTTGGCGATGAGCTTCTTCCAGTCTTCGATGAGACCGTTGCGGACCTTGTCCAGCGCCGCGGGGTCGAACCTCACGAGCGAGTTCACCGCATCGCCGTAGACGACCTCGCTGGCGATATCGGGCGGAAGCTGCGCCTTGCTGTTGGTGGGGGAGTAGCGCATCTCGCGGGCGAAGGCGGCCTGCACCTCCGGCGACAACTCGAAATCGATCAGCTTCTTCGCGAGTGCCTGATTGGGGCGGTTCGCGACCAGGTTTGCCGTGAAATAAACTGCCGGCGCGCCTTCCTTGCCCGTCACGAACTTCACAGGTTGGCCGCTCTGCCGGATGACATAGGCGTAGTCCTGTGCGAACGGGGCGAGCCAGGCGTCGTTCTGGGCGAAGTTCTGCTGCACCTCGGGCGAGGAGTTGATGATTACCGAGCGGTTCAGCAGCGCGCCGACCTTTTCGAGGCCGGGCTTGGCATTATCCAGCGTGCCGCCCCAGACCTGGTTCATCATGAGAAAGCCGAGCAGACCGAAGGAATTCGACAGGTCCGTCAGGATCAGATGGTCACCATAAGCGGTGTCCCACAGGTCCTTCCAGGAGGTCGGCGGCCTTGGAACCTTCTTTTCATTGTAGAGCAGTCCGATCGCCGTCACGAGATGGACTGGCCCTTCTCCGCGCGCCATCCCGTCCTTCGCAAACGGGTAGAGGTCTTTCGCGTTCGACAGCTCATCGGGCTTGACCGGAGCGAGCAGACCCTCGCGCGCCGCAATCACCTCCTGTCCGCCCGAAAAATGGACGACGTCGTATTGTGGTGCGCTTTTCTGCGCGCGCAACTGCGCCAGCGTATCGGCTGAGTACAGCGTCACGACCTTGATCTTGACGTTGTTCGCCTTCTCGAAAGGTTCAAAGACCAGCTGCTTGTGCAGCTTCTCATAGGCGCCGCCCCAGGAGTTGACGACCAGCGTGGTCTGCTGGGCCCAGGCTCCTGAAGCGGCGAGCATGAATGCGGCGGCGCCAAAGATGGCTTTCATCGGAAATCCCCTTGTTTTGGTTGGTGTTCGACGGCCGGCTTGGGCGGTTTTGCGTGCGGGCTAAGCTGCTCCTGCCCGCACGCATCGCGGGGCTTGGCCCGCGGTTAGACGTTCATCGGCGAATCCTGCCTTAATCGAGTCGAGGCAGGCAATGACGTCGAACCATGCCGAGCAAGCGCGGGCACGCAAGATGGCGGATGCGCTTTCCTTTTCCTTCCATCCGACGGCCGCTGTCGTGCCGGCGCGCACAGGCTGCGACAGGAAGGAAACTGACCATGGACATCCTGAAGGGTGCCATCTTCGTTTTCGTCCTCGCCTATACCTACGCAATCGCGATCGCGATCGAACGGCGCGAGATCGCGACCGCCTGGCGGATCTACCGGCAGTTCGCCTTCGTCGGGACCGTCGGCAACGTCGCGCTGGCGCTCTTGTCGCACTGACCATGAGCAATCTCGCCGAACGGGAGACCGTCTTCTGTCCGGCCTCGATGTGCCCGCTCTTCGCCGCCAACGGCTCGCCGTGGACGGGAACGAAAAACGCACCCTGCCCCGAGCACGACGACGTCGACAAGGGCGGCTGCCCGTGGTGGTCGATGAGCTGCCAGGGCAACGGCCACATGCGGATGGTCGACGAGGCCGAGGCCGCCGGCGGCCGCGCGTTCGTGATCGGGCCCGCCCAGCCGCACCGCGACGACATCGGGCCCGCGAAGAGCTACGACTGCCCGCGCGCGGGCGAATGCTCGTGGCAGAAGCAGGCCGAGCTGGCGGGTGCCCCGCTCTGCCCGCCCCGCGAAGCGCTGAAGCGCGGGCTCGACCCGCGCGTGTGCGCGTACTGAAGGAGGACCCGACATGGAGGCCGGAACGCTCGTGCACGTTGCCCTCGCCTGCGCCGCCGTCTTCGGCGGCTTGGTCGCGCTCGCGATCGTCGTGCCGTACCTGGGCTGCGTCGCCTGGCGGCTCGCCGACGCATTCGGTGTCGTCGAGACGCCCTATGGCGGCGACATCCCCTATTCCGAGGCGGCCGTCGATGCGGGCTGCATCGTCGCGCTCGCGGCCGTTCTCGGGGCGGCCGTCTGCGCGATCGCGCGCCTGATCGCGTAAGGCTGCCGGCGGGTCAGGCGCCGAATACGTCCCTGACCAGCAGCAGCGCGTCGACCCCGAACAAGGCGCCGGTCCCGAACGCGACGACGCTGGCGACGCCGGCGATGATCGCGGCGACGCGGAAGATGTCGCCGAGCCGTTTGCCGCGGGCCTGCCTGGCGATGTCCTCCGGCCGGGCGCTGCCCGCGCCGTTCATGTTGTTGTCGGTGTCGATGCGCAGCTGGGCGAGGTCGTCGACGGCGACCCATGACTGGCAGAAATAGGCGAGGATGGCCGAGGCGGCGGCGAGGATGGCGCCGGCGGCGAACAAAGCGATGCTGCGCGACGCCGTGCCGATCGCGATCGCCAGCGCATGCGGATCGCCGCCCCAGAGGGCGCCGAGGAGCGCCAGCACCGCGCCGGCGGCAGCGCTGTTGAGCAGGATGGCGGCGTTGATTGCGGCCGTCGCGTAGCCCGTCACGGCCTGCGTATGCGCGGCGAACATGGCCGCGCGCGCCTCGACCGAGGCGCCCCACACGCGCATCCGGTGTTCGTAGACATCGAAAGGTGGCTTCGTCGCGTCGTCGTTCAACCGTCTCTCCGCCGCCTTGCCGGGCAATTCTAGCGAATTCGCGAATTCGCGAAAAAGCGAAATCTCGGATTTTGTTTCGCTGCGGAATCAACGGGCCCCCTCGCCTAACCCGTTGATCCGCGCGTCCACGGCCCGGGACCGGAAAGCGTGCATGGTATAATTGCGGTTGCAGGGCTGGAAAGGGCAACGCAACGGTGTCCTGCAGATCGCGAGGAGCGGAAGATGGAACGGACGAGAAAATGGCTGCGCGCGGATCCGCGCGTGGAAAGCGTCGAGACGGATGGCGGGAAGACCATCGTCTCGCTCCGCGACGGCTATTACCTGGACGAGCACGGCTACGCGACGTTCGGCGAATGGACGTCGGCGGCGCTGCGCCGGACGCTGGCGGAGGTCAACCGCGTGCCGTGCCCCTGCCCGGCCTGCATGCCGTCGCACGAGAACGGGAGGCGCGCATGACGATCTTCACCCGTCTCGGCGCCCCCTGCGAGATCGTCGCGGTCCGCGAGGTCCACGTCTGGCGCGTGTGGCGCGACCGGAGCGGTAGCTGGGAGATCGAACGCACGAAGCCAGCGAAGCTCGGCCGGCGCGATCGCGTCACCGACGAGTTCGACCTGACGGAGGTCCGCGTACGGCGCACGGGCCCCTACCCCGACGGCAGCGGCGGCCCGGAAGCCGCGGCCGACGACTGCTGGTACGAGATCGGCTTCGTCGTCGCCGACGGCGGCTGGCCGGAGATCGCGCCGGTCGTGGCGGCGCTGAAGGCGAAGGCCGCGTGATCGCGGAACCTGCGGCCGGGTCGGGTATGGCACCCGATCCGGCGGGGCAAAAATCAACGCTCCGCAATGTCGCGCAATGCTGCGCAATTTACACGGAATGCGGCGTATTGACCGGGGCTTGCGGTCCTTTCCTAGATGATCTCGCGAACCCTTCGAACGGGAGATCCGGGGATGACCGAGGACATCGAGGACATGATCCAGTATCTCGCCGACAATCTTACCCGTGGCGGCCCTGAAGTGTCGCGAGCGCGCGGGGATGCGCTTACGGAAGTTCTCGACGACCTGTCGCAGTCTCGCGGAGAGCTCGGCCGCGACGACGGACGGAAGTACGCGGCCACTGTCGTCTGCCAGTCCAGGAGCGTGCGCGCCCTCGATCGGGCGCTGTACGGCGCAGACGGCGACGGACCGGCTTACGATCCGTCTTCGTTCCTCGATCTCCTGTTCGATCTCGACGCATCCGCGGTCTTCACGATCGCGCGGACGCTTGGCTCGATGCATGTCCTGCACCACATCGCGGATCACGCGATCGTCGTCAGAGAGGCCGAATGCCTCGTCAAGGCCTGCATGACCGCTTTCGGCTTGCGACTGGCAGGCATCGGCAGGGAACACGTGCGCAAGCGGCTGTCGCTGACCTGATAGCGCCCCGCCCGCCCGCGCACGACCGCCGGCGGATCAGTCGACGATCCTTGGCCGGGCCGTGCTGTCGTCGTCGACGATGAATTCGATCTTCTCGAACGCCCCGTTCGTCAGGAATGCGACCTGCGTTCCTGCTGCCAGCCGGGCCTCGACGTAGGAGCCGTCCCGGGCCCGGATGCGCAGGCCCACGGACACGTTCGACGAAAACCGCGTCTCCTTCCCCAATTCGACATCGATCGGTGTCGTTCGCGGTGTCCGTTCGCCGTCGTCTGCCATGCGCCTCTCCTCCGGGTTTCGGTTCCCCGCCTGTTCCATAGCATGGAACAGGCGGGTTGTTCCATTCCCAGGAACATGCTACGGTCGCGCCACTAGTTCTACTTCGGCAAGGAAGACGATGAACATCGTTCGGATCGACAGGCTGACGGATCTCGTCAAAAGGATCCGCAGGAAGAACGCCAAGCTGGGCGCCACGCTCGAGAGCCGGGCCGTCGCGTTCCGCGAGGCGGTCGAGAAGGCCAAATGGAAGACACCCGTCGAGTTGAAGAAGCAGTTCGGATCCGCCGACCCCGTCGGCGGAAACCGGGTGGTGTTCGACCTGTGCGGCAATTCGTACCGGGTCGTCGCTGCCGTCAACTACGCAGCCGGAGTCTTCGAGATCCGGTTTGCGGGAACGCACGAGGAGTATGACGCGATCGACGCGAAGTCGGTCTGAAGACGGCCCCTGCGGGCCGGACTGTCGTTCCGGCCTGCAGGGTTCCGAAATCGTGTCTCAACATATCGTAGCCAAGGATCGTTAATTCATGGAAATTCGACCCATCCGGACCAAGGCCGACTGGCGGCAGGCGACTGCCCGCGCGTCGGCCCTGATCGATGCCGCCGCCGGCTCGCCGGAGTGCGACGAGCTCGCGGTGCTCGGTCTGCTCATCGCGGATTACGAGCGGCGCGCGTTCCCGACCCGCGCCGCCAGCGTGCGCGACGTGATCGCGTTCTACATGGAGCAGAACGGATACGTTCAGTCGGATCTGTCCGAGCTGCTCGGCAGCCGGTCGCGCGCGTCCGAGATTCTCAGCGGCCGGCGCAAGGAGCTGAGCATGGATCAGATCCGAAAGCTCAAGGCAGGATGGCGCATCCCGGCGGACCTGCTGATCGCGTCGTGACGTGAGCGGCCTTCAGCCCGTCGCGCGCGCCGCTTCGGCGGCGGCGCGCGCGAACGTCTGGATCGCGGCGTCGATCTGCCCCATCGCGTGCGCGTCGCCGCGCGCGGCGGCAGCCCCGAGGCGCGCATATTCGCCGCGCAGGCGGCCGAGCCTGGAGAGATCGTCGCCCGTCCCGGTGCCGGCGATCTCGTGCGCGCGCTGGGCCGAATAGACGATCACCTGCAGGACGTAGGCCCGCACGGCCGCGACCGACGGGTCGTTCCAGGGATCGGGCAGGACCATGTAGCGGTAGGGATCCTCGCCCCGCCCCGCCATCGCCAGCGCCCCACCGATCTTGGCGCGCAGCGTGTCGGGCGCATAGCCGCTGATCGCACAGGCCTGCGCGAGCAGGAAATCGTCCGGCGGCGGCGGCGGCTGGATGTCCATGGGTGCGGCTCCGGGAGCAGGACGCGATGGCGTCGCCATGGTGCGCCGCCCGCCGGACTCGGGCAACCGAAAAAATTCGGTTGACGGCGGGCGGGCCCTGCCGTAGGTTCCGGATATCGGGATGGTGATCGCACCGCCCACGAACGGTCAAGGAGGACCGAGATGCCGACACCCACCAACGTAGACCCCATCAATCCGCGCACCGGCAAGCCCTATACGGCGGCCGACTACAAGATCGCGGCCGAGGCCAACATCTTCTTCGCGCGCTGCACGCGCCAGCAGGCCCGGCCTGCGAAGGAGTGGGAGGCCCACATGTCGCTCGCGCGCATGTACGGCGCGTCCGCGCGCCGCGTCGGCACTGCAGCCGGGGAGGCCTGAGCCATGGCGAGCCTGAAGATCGCCGTGCCGGCGGGCTATTCGACGCTGTTCGAGGAATCGGAAGGTTGCGAAAACAGCGCATGGTGGCTGGTCAGCCCGGACGGGACGAAGACGCCGCTCTCCCTCGAGATCTCCGAAGAGGGCGTCTGGTACGTCAACCACTGCGTCACGCACGCGGACGGCAAGATCACGCTGCGCATGCTCAAGGAGACCCTGCGGCAGGCGACCGCCGTCAAGGCGTTCGAGGCCGAGGCGGCGCGCATGGCGAAGCAGGCCGCGGCAGTCAAGCCGGTGGAGGCGTGACCATGGCCCGTCCTCCCCGCCTCTCCGCCTGCGAGCCCGGCGGCGCGCCCTTCGTGTGCGACCGCTGCGGCGCCAAGGGCTTCAATTTCGACCTGCACAAGTGCGCGGGCATGCGCGAGCTGTCGAAACTTCCCTTCGACATCCTGCGCCAGCTCGCCCGCAAGGAGATCGACGAGGCCGAGGCGTGGCGTCTGGCGGACGCGCGCGCGGCCGAAGGCCCGCTCGACGCGCCGCGCGCGATCGCCGCGCTCGAAAAGCTCGGGCTGGGCGAATGGTCGACCGGCGGCGGCTGCACGGCGCTTGCGCTCGAGCTGCGCGACGGCCGGACGATCCTCGTCACCGATGGCGACGACGGCACCGGACAGCCGACCCCGCAGTCGGCCTCCCTGATGGTCGGCCTGCAGGACGCCGACGGTGCCGAGATCTGGTGCCACACGCTCGATTTCGATGCGGCCGTCGCGCGCGTGCACGCGACGCTGCCGGCCGCGGAGAAGCCGGCATGAAGCGCACGAGCGGAGCCAGTGTCATCGCCGCGACCATGTCGACCGACGTGCGCGATGTCAGCGACACGCGCTACCAGGCGCGCGACTACCGCTCGCCGGCGGTCTACGCCATCGGCAACCGGTACTTCGCCGCCTATGCGACGATGCCGCGCCATGCGGTCGGCCGGAATTGGGAGCGCCATCCCGACCAGTTCTTCGCCCAGCGCGCGGGCACCGTGCTGTGGGTCTGCGACATGCAGACCCCGGAGAGGTGACATGGGCTCGTACGCGAACAGGCGAGGTGAGGGCATGGCGAGCGGCGTGCCCGTCGTCTATGGCGTCGGCACGAACGTCTACCACTGCCCGCACTGCGAGACCTTCCGGCAGATCGTCGCCAAGGGCGGCCCGCGCGGCTCGACGCGCGCCGACGCCTCGAGCGCGATCGCCGCGGTCAAGCGGCACATCAGGGAAGCGCACGCCGCTATCGTCGCGCCGCGCAGACGCAGGCTCGGCAATGCCCGGACGTTCGAGCGGATCGCGCGGAACCTTCGACGCTACGGCTATGCCGACGCGACGGCGCAGATGGTGTCCGACGCCTGGGACGCGATCTGCGCGGGCCGCGCCTCGAACGACATGCCGCACGATTCGGTCGGGTGGCTCGCGCATACGCAGCTCGTCGAGCTGCGCGATCGCCTGACGGCGACGGCGTCCGGCCGGGGTTCCGCGCCGTGACCCGCTCCTTCAGGGATCCGGTGCTGAAGCGCCTTTACGAGGGCCTGCGCGCGACGCCGCCGGTCGTGTTCAACGGCACGGTCGGCAAGGCCTACGCGCAGGGCTGGAACGCGCCCGACGTGAAGGTGCCGCCGCTCGTCGCGCGGGGCACCCAGCAATGGGCGGCCTGGGCCGCCGGCGTCGACAATGCGCGCGACGCGCGCAAGGCCGGCACCTGGACCAGGGCCTATCCGAAGACCTATCTCGTCGACAGGGGAACGCGGGCATGATCGACGCTGCGGCCATCCGGGAACTGGGCCTGCTGCTTTACGGCGAGCACTGGCAGCAGCCCATGGCGGACGATCTCGGCGTCAGCACGCGGACCCTGCGCCACTGGCTCTCGCCCACCGGGGGCAAGGAGATCCCGCCGGGCGCGATCGTCGATCTCGTGCGGGTCGCCGACGCGCGCTTCAAGAAACTGGGCGACTGGCTCGCCCGGAAGGCGGGGCATGTCGACCGTTAAGTTCCTGCGTCGCCAGAGGTTTGGCGGCCCTTCTTCGGAACCCGCCGCAGGCGGGCGCCCGGCTTTTTTCGGATATCGGGACCGCTTCGTTGCCCCTTGCGGGCCGGACCGGACCGGGGAAGATGTGCGGGATCTGTGCAATTTCCGTCGCAAAACGCGGCTCCGCTCGAGAAGAAGGACGGGTCAGATGCGGCGTCCCGCCGCGCCTACGATCGGATCGCTTGATCAACTGGTCGCAGATGCGATAGGTCTAATACGAATGTTAACCGTGCTTGCATTCTCGATTTCCCGGGGTCCGGCCGCGTGACGCGCATCGTCGACAAATTCTTCGCCGAGCTCGACCGTCTCGGAATCCCGATGAAGAAGACCGCCCTGCTCGGCGGCGTCAACGTTGTCAATCTGCGCCGCCTCAAGCGCGGCGAGACCGACACGCTCGACGTCGAGGTCGTCGGCAGGGTCGCGCGCCGCCTTCTCGACCCCAAGCGCTTCATACTGGCGGTTTTCGATTCGGCTTTCGAGCCGGGCGCCCCCGTCGCGACGGCGCTGCCGATGCCCGCGCCGGGGTCGATCGAGAACGGCGCGCACCTCCTCGTCGACAACGGCGACGTCGTTCCCGCCCCGCGCGGACTTGCAGAGGCCGTCTCGGACGTCACCGCGCAGCGCTTCGCCTCGCCCCTCGAGGCGATCCGCCATGCCACGCACTACAACGGCTGGGCCGGATGGCAGGCGGCCAACGGCGTCGGCGAGCTCCACTACGACAGGGACAGCGTCGATCCCGGCATCGTCGCCCGGTTGATCGACATGATCCGCATGCACCGGAACATCGTCCGCTACCGGATCCGGGACGGCCGCAAAAGCGAACAGCTGCTGACGGTCGAGGAAACGGTGCTCCTGCTGGGGAGGCGCGTGCGCGCCGCCAAGCGCCCGCCGGACGGCTGGATCGACGAGACGCTCCCCTACGCCGAGCTCGATCCCGCGCACCGCGAGCTCGTCGACCGGTTCGACCGCGGGGCGACCGGCGGCGATGCTTTGTTTCCGCTGCTGGAGACCGGCCGGGCATCGCTCTATTCGATCATCCCTGAAGACCGCGAAGCCCACTGCATCGACATCGGCAGGGCATGGGACGTGCCCACGCGCACCGACGTCGGCAAGCGCGTCCTCGACCGGAAGGACAACATCGTCTACAGCGCGATGATCGATCGCCACATCGTCGCCGCCGCTTCGGCCGAGAAGCCGACCGCCACGCGCCTCGGCGTCGATTTCGGAAACGGCCGGCGCGTCATCTACGACCGTCTGGCGCTGCCCTTCAGGATGGGCGACACGAGCTGCGTTCTCACGACTTCGAAGATCCGCCAAGATACCGGCGCGAAGATCGTCGTTTCGACCGCGCGCTGAAAGCCGCTCCAACGGAGGACGACATGCGAAGCAAGATCGCAGCCATTTGGATTCTGGCTCTCCTGTGCGGTGCCGTCGCGGAGCCGGCGGCGGCCGGGCCTGCCTGCCTGGGCGCGCGGGATCCGTCGGCCTTCGTGCCTTGCGTGCGCCAGGCGCTGCGCGAGGCCGATCCCGACACGCGCGCCGACGCGCTGCGCGCGTTCGTCGGCCGGCAGGCGATCCTCGTGATCGTGTTCGAGACGGCCGCCCAGGTCGTCGAGACCGAGGCCGCGCTGAAGGCGGGCAAGCTTGCCGAACGCGATCTTCCGAGCCCGTATTTCAACCTGCGCCGCTTCGACGAGGCGGCGCGTAACAAGATCGCGCTGCAGGTCGATGGCGTCGACGATTCCGGCGCCATCCGCCTCACCGTGCGCGACTTCGACTTCCGCCAGACGAAAAGCCAGATCGAGATCGAGGGCATGAGCCACGGGATGGCGCAGGTCACGGGCAAGCGCCTGCGCGCGTCGTTCCGCTACCTGCCATCGTCCCTGAGCGCACGCCAATGCACGTTCGATGGCGCGCTGTCGGCCGAGGGCGATGCCATCGCCGGCAGCCTCTCCTGCATCGACTATCTGCCGGCGACGCCGGCACGCATCGATCTGCTCTAGGCCGCCCGATTCGGCACCGAGGGCCAGCCCGGTGCCGCACGCAGACAACGATCAATTGCAGCATTGACCGCGATTCGCGCGACAACCTTGCGCGAATCGAACGGGTTAGGTCAGGCTGACGCAGCAACGATTCGCATCAAGGCTGCTGCCCATGAGCTCTTCGACCGCGTTTGCCGTCCCCGCCGAAGGCGGAGAATCCAAGGAATCCACGCAGCGCTCGCGCCGCCGGCGCCAGCGCCTGCGCCTCGCCGGCCTGAAGACCGTCTCGTACGCGCTCGACGGCCAGCTCGTCGACGGGATCGAGGCGGCCGCGAGGCGCTTCGGGCTCGATCCGGCGAGCTACCTCGCCCGCCTCGTCCTGCCGGACCTGATGCGGCTCGGCATCGTGCGCGTCGGCAATGCGCCGGCCGCGGAGAAGGAACCCGCATGAAAGCAAAAACCCCGCAGCGTTGGCGCGCTGGCGGGGTCTTGTAACTCAACTCTGGCGTCCGGCGGTCCTTGGCGGGATCGCGATTCGGGGAACCAAGGCCCCCCGAATCTAACCGAATGCCCGTCCAAGTCAAGCGCGCCCCCGCGCGCTCGCGAAGACGCGTGCCTGCCCGCCCGGCGACGACCGCCGGCGCGGCCGAAGGACGTCGCAACAGGTTGACGGAAGGAGGATCGACGACGCAGGGCTGAAACAGAAAGGGCGCCTCCCGAAGGAAGCGCCCCCTGAAGATCGGTGACCGGGCAGCAACCCGGCCAAGGCCCCTCATGCAAGGGCCATCATCGACTCGACAGGCCGTCACAGTCAAGTCGCCGCGACCCGGATCGCCACCCTTTGGGGCGCCCGGATCCCGGCAAGCGTTGACGCGCCCCTGCGCCGTCGCGATGGCTCATGCCCGCGACCGGTTCGGCACAGCAATTCGGCGACTTCATCGTCCGGCGGGGCCTGCCGGTCGACGCGGATTCGCTCTTCCGGCTGCTGCCGCGCCGGCCGACGGTCGCCCACGAGCTGCGCGACGGCTGCTGGCAGGCCGACAGGCGCGAGGCCTGCGGCGCGCCCTACATCGTCCTCAACACCGCCACGCACGTGAACTGGCTCACCGTCGACATCGACCGCGAGACGACGATCGACGCCCTGCTCGACCTCGTCGACGAGCTCGGCCTGCCGCTGCCGGCGTTCCTCGTCCAGAACGGGACGCCGCGCGACGACCGGAAGCCGGTCATCGGGCGGATGCACGTCACCTGGCTGCTCGCCACGCCCGTCCAGCGCGGCGAGCGCGGCCGCTCGCGGCCGCAGGCATTCGCGCGCCGGATCCTGCGCGCCCTGACGCGGGCGCTCGGCGGCGATCCCGGATTCACGAACACGCTGGTGAAGAACCCGCTCGCCGGCGGCACGAACGCCAAGCCCACGCGCACGGCCTGGATCGGCGGCCGCGCCGTCGATCTCTTCGAGCTCGCCGACCGGCTCGATCTTTCCGATGCGCCGGCGCGCCGCGCCGCGGAGCGCGGCCTCGGGCGGAACGTGACGCTCTTCGACGCGGCGCGCGCCTATGCCTATGCGATCGTCGACGACATGCG
>JAYRKO010000361.1:0-3520 GCA_041905745.1 Tagaea sp.
TTCAAGTTCTTCAAGGACACGCTGCTGCCGCTGTCGGTGACGACCATCGCGGCGCTGTTCGTGATCCAGTTCATCTACGGCTGGAACCAGTATCTCTGGCCGCTGCTCATCACCACGCGCGACAGCATGCAGACGGTCGTCATCGGCATCAAGAAGATGATCACGACGTCCGACGCGCTGACCGAATGGCAGCTCGCGATGGCCACGGCCGTGCTGGCGCTGCTGCCGCCGGTCGTCGTCGTGGTCGTCATGCAGAAGCTGTTCGTCAAAGGTCTCGTCGAGACCGAGAAGTGACGCCGGATAGGGACGAAGGAATCGGTCTATGGCAAGCGTGATCCTCGACAAGGTGAAGAAGATCTATGCCGGCGGCGTCGAGGCCGTGAAGGGCGTCGACCTGACGATCCCGAACGGCTCGTTCACCGTGCTGCTGGGGCCGTCGGGCTGCGGCAAGTCGACGTTGCTGCGCATGATCGCCGGTCTCGAGCATATAAGCCTCGGGACGATCTCGATCGGCAACCGCGTCGTCAACGACGTCGAGCCGGCCGAACGCGACATCGCGATGGTGTTCCAGAACTACGCGCTCTATCCGCATATGAGCGTCTACGACAACATGGCCTACGGCTTGCGCAACCGCGGCACGTCGCAGGCCGAGATCGAGAAGCGCGTGGCCGAAGCCGCGCGCATGCTCGCGATCGAACCGTTCCTCCAACGCAAGCCGCGCGCGCTTTCCGGCGGCCAGCGCCAGCGCGTGGCGATGGGCCGGGCGATCGTGCGCGAGCCGGCCGTGTTCCTTTTCGACGAACCGCTGTCGAATCTCGACGCCAAGCTGCGCGTGCAGATGCGCCTCGAGATCCGCAAGCTGCACAACCGCCTGCGCGCCACGTCGATCTTCGTCACGCACGACCAGGTCGAGGCGATGACGCTCGCCGACCAGGTCGTCGTCATGAACGTGGGCCGGATCGAGCAGACCGGCACGCCGCTGGAGATCTATCGCCGTCCGGCCAGCAAGTTCGTCGCGACCTTCATCGGCTCGCCGGCGATGAATCTCTTCACCGGCACGATCGCGGCGCCCGGACAGGTGGCGCTCGCCGACGGAACACGCTTCGCCTACGACGCCGCCGCCTTCGCCGCCGAGACGGGCGCGAAGGTCGATGTCGGCCTTCGTCCGGAAGAGGCGAAGGTCGATGCCGCGCCGGCATCCGGCACGCCGCGCCTCAACTGGGACGTGACGGAGGAATTGGGCGCCACGCGCCTGCTGCACGGAACGCTCGCAGGCGAGCCGTTCGTGCTGGCACTTGCGTCGGATGCGGCCGAGCCGGGCCGCGAGATTCCGCTCGCGACCCTGCCGGCCAACATCCACCTTTTCGACCCGGCCTCCGGCCGCAGCCTGCGCCGCGCTTAGGCCCTTACAGGTCGATCTCGGTCCAGATCGGTTGGTGATCGGACCCTTGCGCCTTTTCGTCGATCCATGCGCGCTTGATGCGGCCGGCGAACGACGCGCTGGCGAAGCAGAAGTCGATCCGGAAATGGACCTTGTTGATCGTGCTGTCGCAGGTGTTGCCGGCTTCTTCGGCGTTTCCGGCGGCAACCCATGCGTCGACGAGACCGTCGAGCGCCGTCATCCGCCCGTACTCCTTCGACATCGGCCCGACGAGACGTTCGTAGAGCGGCGAGTCGACCGTCATGTTGAAATCGCCCATGAACACGGCCGCCCGCGGCATCGGCGGCGGCGCCTTGCCTTGCGTCCAGTCCGCGTTCCGGTGCCCGCCCGACCAGGCGCCGCCTTCCGAGGGGGCATCGCGGTAGATTTCGAGCAGCCGGTCGACCTGCGGGCCGCGGTCCCCGTCGCTCAGGTGCGAAAGGTGGGTGGAGTAGACGCGCATCGGACCGGATTTCGGCGTGTCCACCACCGCTTCGACCGCCGTGCGCTGGATGCTGTGCAGCTTCGCCGTGCCGAATTTCGGCAGAAGGTGGCTGCGCGAGCTGACGATGGGCGTGCGGCTCAGCACCATGTTGCCGAACTGCCGGCGCTTGTTGCCCGGCGGCGCGCCGTCGACATGCATGTCGTAGCCGGGGCCGTAGACCCAGTAATAGTCCGCGAGCAGTCCGGCGAGAACGCCCGGCTGGTCGACGTCGCCCGTCCGCGGCCAATGGCGCTCGACCTCCTGCAGCGCAATGACGTCGGCGCCGCGCACCGCGTCGGCGATCCGGCCGAGGTCGATTTTTCCGTCCTTTCCGGTCCCGTACTGAATATTGTAGCTGGCGAACAACATGGCTGAGCCGTCTCCCTCCCTGCACGGATCCCGACTGGCCCTGGCGCTCGTCTACATGACGTGCATGGGGCTGATCTGGGGACTCCAGTTTTCGCTGGCCAAGATCGCCACGCAAGGCGGAATCCACCCGTTCGGCTTCACGCTCGCGGTTTCGGTCTGCGCTTCGACGCTGCTTGCCGCCGTCGCGCGGGCCCGCGGGGCGGGCATCCCGGTCGGGCGGCGGCATTTCGTCTACACGATCCTTGCCGGCGCCACGGCGATCGCGATCCCGAATTCGGTCGCCGTTCTCGTCGTCAGCCACGTTCCGGCCGGCCTTGCGGCGGTGCTCAACACCCTTTCGCCGGTCATGACCTATGCGATGGCTGTCGCACTGGGAATGGAGCGGCCGCACCGGCTGCGCCTGCTGGGCATCGGCTTCGGCATCCTCGGCGCCCTGCTGGTCGTCGTGCCGCGCGCGAGCCTGCCCGATCCGGACATGGCGCCATGGGTGGCGCTCTGCCTGCTCGTGCCGTTTTTCTACGCGGTGTCGAACGTCTACATCGCGCGCGCGCGCCCGGCCGACGTCGACTCGATCGGTCTCGCGGCCGGCATGCAATTGGGGGCGGCCGTCTGCATCCTGCCCTTCGCGCTTGCGACCGGGTCGGCGCATCTTCCGATCCCGCCGGCGGGTCCGGCCGATTGGGCGCTGCTCGTCCAGTGCGGCTTCGCGGGCGTGGGTTCGCTGCTGTTCTTCGAGGTGATGCGCCTCGCCGGTCCGGTCTTCTTCAGCCAGACCGGCTTCCTCGTGACGCTTGCGGGCGTTTTCTGGGGCTGGCTGCTGTTCGGCGAGACGCACAGCGCCTATGTCTGGGCGGCGATGGCGTCGATTTTCGCCGGCCTCGCACTCGTCACGCGCGCGGGGCGCGTCAGCGGTTCTCGCGGATGAAGCCGCGCACCTGCGGCAGGATCTCGCTGCGCCAGCGCTTGCCGTTGAAAATTCCGTAGTGCCCGACGTTCTTCTGCAGCCAGTGCCGGTGCCTGTCCGCCGGCAGGTTGCTGCACAGCGCGTGCGCGGCATAGGTCTGGCCGACGCCGGAAATGTCGTCGAGTTCGCCCTCGACCGTCAGCAGCGCGGTGTTGCGGATCGCACCCGGGTCCACCTTGCGGCCGCGCGACACCCACGTGCCGGTCGGCAGCGCGTGCTCCTGGAAAGCGACGCGGATCGTCTGCAGATAGAACGCGGCGTCGAGATCCATGACGGAAAGATA
>JAYRKO010000362.1:0-3520 GCA_041905745.1 Tagaea sp.
CGGCGCAGGCCGGCCACGTCGTAGCGGTGCTCCATCACGTGGAAGCACAGGTCGCGCAGCAGGCTTGCCGAATGGAAATCGCCCCATTGCGGCAGCTCGTCCTTGAGCCGCTTGCCGAGCTTGCCGGCCATCGCGTCGGCGCGGAAGGCGCGCAAGCCCGCAGGGTCGGCCGCGTAGCCGTGCTCCGCGATCGCGCGGCGCGCCTCGACGACGATCGAACGCGCATGCTCACCGTAGAGCCCGAGCCGCAGGAAGCTGCCGGGCACGAGCACCTGCGCGACCGCCGCAAGGCCGGCCTTGGGATCGGCCATGTGGTGCAGCACGCCGATCGATTCGGCGTGGCCCCAGGTCGAGCCGAGCTTGGGCAAATCGAGGATGTCGGCCTGCGCGAAATGGATGTTCGTAATCCCGTAGGCCTCGGCCATGCGCAGCCCGTAGGCGAGCGAGGCGCGCGACAGGTCGACGGCCTGCACCTCCACGTTCGCGTAGTTCGCCGCAACCGACAGCGGGTGCTGGCCGGTGCCCGCACCCGGCATCAGCACGCGCAAGGGTGCGGCAAACGCGGGGAAGGGACCGGCGAACGCGAAGCGGCGCGACAGTTCCTCGCGGATGTCGAAGGGCGGAATGCGGCGCAGGTTGAGCCAGCGCGGATAGGGGTTTTCCTCGTACATCGCGCCGACCGCGCGGCTCGTGCCGTCGGAAAGCGGGACGAGCGTGGGAAGGCGCGCTTCGGCCGCGCGCACGGCTTCGCGCCGGCCGCGCGTGTCGGCCACGAGGCGCGCAAGTTCGCGATGCGTCTCGGCCGACGGGCCGACGGGCGCATACATCGCCCGGCACGCGAGGGGATAGGCGCCGTCGCCGAGTTTCGCCAACGCGTCGCGGTCGGCGTCGTCTTGCGGCCAGACATATTCGTTGTTGTCGGCCTGGCGGGCGAGGGCCAGCGCCAGCGGCAGCGCCTCGGCCGGCGCGTCGGGCGCGCAGAGCGCGCGGCGCACGCGGCACATGAAAGCCTCGAAGACCGCGTCGCGCACGATGCAGTGGGACAGCGTCATCAGCAGCAGGCCGTCGCGCGCCATCGCCAGCAGCAGGTCGCGCGCGGGCGCCTGCTGGGGATCGGCCATCCGGTATTTCGCGGCGAGCTGGGCGGTGGCGCTCTGCGACAGCGCCTCGGTGTTGCAGCCGGGCGTGCCCAGGGCCGATTCGATCAGCGCCGCGAGCCGCGGGTGGAAGGCAGGGGTGCGCGCCATTTCGAGGATGGCGACGAGCGGATCGAGCGCGTCGAGGCGCGTCGGATCGGCGGCGAGAACGGCGGCATACGCGCCGAGCGCACCGTCGTAGTCGCTGTTCGCGTGGAGACGGCGCGCCTCGTCGAGGGCGGCTTCGATGTTCTGGGCCATCGCGCGCGTGCATATCAAACTGCTAGGATCGGCGCCATGAAGATCGACGGCCGCGCCGTTCCCGGATTCCTCAAGCGCCCCGACCCGGCCGCGCGCGCGGTGCTGTTCTATGGGCCCGACTCCGGCCTCGTGCGCGAGCGCGCGGAAGCGGTCGCGCGCACGGTCGTTGCGGATCTCGCCGATCCGTTCCGCGTGGCCGACCTGTCGCCCGAAACGGTCAAGGACGATCCCGCGCGCCTGTCCGACGAGGCGGCCGCGATCTCGATGATGGGCGGCCGGCGTCTCGTGCGCGTGCGCGGGGCGGGCAACGAGACGGCGGCGGCGCTGCGCAATTTCCTCGACGATCCCAAGGGCGACGGCCTCGTCGTGATCGAGGCGGGCGAGCTCGACGGGAAGTCGGCGCTGCGCAAGCTGTGCGAGAGCGCCGACAATGCCGCCGCGATCGCCTGCTACCACGACGAAGGGGCCGATCTCTCGCGCACGATTTCCGACGCGCTGGCGGCGGGCGGCATTTCGGCCGACGGCGACGCGCTCGAATGGCTGACGATGCGGTTGGGCGGCGATCGCGCGATCACGCGCAGCGAACTTGAAAAGCTGTCGCTCTATGTCGGCAAGGGCAAGCGCGCGACGGTCGAGGATTGCGTGGCCGTCATCGGCGATTCGGCCGACATCGATCTCGACGACCTGATGCGCGCGACCGCCGGCGGCGATCTCGCCGGGCTCGACCGCGCCTACGAGCGCCTGTCGAGCGAGGGCGACAGCCCCGTCATGGTGCTGCGGATGATGGCGCGCCATTTCCAGCGCCTGCAGGTGGCACAGGGCGCGATGGCCCACGGACTCGACATCGACACCGCGATGATGCGCCTGCGCCCGCCGGTCTTCTGGAAGGAGAAGGGCGCCTTCAAGGCCCAGCTCGCGCGCTGGCCGCTGGCGCGCCTGTCGGCGGCGCTCGAACGGCTGCTGGAGGCCGAAATCCAGTGCAAGTCGACCGGCATGCCGGCCGAGCTCGTCACCCATCGCTGCCTGATGGGCCTCGCCCAGATGGCCGCCCAAGCTGCGCGGCGCTAGCGGGTCGGATTCAAATTTAGTAAAATATTTACGATTCGCGGCTTAACCTCGTGGAATCATGAGCATCGGACCGTTCCGGACCGCCGCCCAAGTCGATGGGGTGCCGCGCGGCGCCTCGCGCGAGATCGTCGACGCGATCCGCGACGCCAGCCAGAAGAGCGGCGTCGACTTCAAGTACATGCTCGCCAAGGCCCAGACGGAATCGAGCTTCGACCCGCGCGCCAAGGCGCGCACGTCGAGCGCGTCGGGCCTCTACCAGTTCATCGAGAGCACGTGGCTCAACACCGTGCGCCAGCACGGCGCAAAGTACGGCCTCGCGCAAGCCGCCGCACAGATCGAAGACGACGACTACGGCAATCCGCGCGTGCGCGATCCCGCACAGCGCCGCTCGATCCTCGACCTGCGCTTCGATCCGAAGACGGCCAGCGCCATGGCCGCCGAATTCGCGAAATCCAACCACACGCAGCTCGAAAGCGTGCTGGGCTCCGGCATCAACTCGACCGATCTCTATCTCGCGCATTTCCTCGGCGCCAACGGCGCCACGCGGTTCCTCGCGAGTTACCGGCAGGATCCGCAACGCATCGCGGCCACGCAGTTCCCCGAGGCAGCCGCCTCCAACCGCGGCGTCTTCTACGATCCGCAGTCGGGCCGCGCGCGCACGCTCGGGCAGGTCTACGATTTCTTCGCGAAGAAGATGACCGGCGAGATCGCCGCCGTCGACCAGACGACGGCCGACGAGCTGCCGGCGGCCCCGCAGATGGCGCCGCGCCGCGCGGTCGAGCTGCCCCCGCAGCTCAGGGCGCTCGCCGCCCAGTTCGGACTCAAGGGCGCGTCGATGAAGCCCGAAACGATCATGGCGATGGCGCTGCTCGCCGAACCGCTCGTCGGTTCGCTGCGCGGCGGCAATTCGCTGTTCGACAATGGCGGAAAATCAAGCCGCCTGGGTGTGGGACGGGTGTTCAACCCGGATATCGGCATCTGATATCCGGATCGGACGTCGGCCCCGCACGACAACGAGGGGAGACGACCATGAGCATATCCTGTGCGGTCGGCGC
>JAYRKO010000363.1:0-3516 GCA_041905745.1 Tagaea sp.
CCGAGGCGATCCTCGAGCAGGCGCTGTCGAGCCCGCACACGCGCATTCCGCTTTGGCGAAGCACGCCGGACAACGTCGTGGGCGTGCTGCACGCCAAGGCGCTGCTGACGGCGCTGCGCGCCAACGGTGGCGATCCGTCGTCGATCGACATCACGCAGATCGCCACGCGACCCTGGTTCATTCCCGACACGACGAGCCTGCTCGACCAGCTGGAAGCGTTCCGTCGCCGGCGCGAGCATTTTGCGCTGGTCGTCGACGAGTACGGCGGCCTGATGGGCGTCGTCACGCTCGAGGACATCCTCGAGGAGATCGTCGGCGACATCGACGAGAAGCACGAGTTCCGCATGCCCGGCGTGCGCCCGCAGTCCGACGGCAGCTTCGTCGTCGACGGCAGCGCCACGATCCGCGATCTCAACCGACAGTTCGACTGGCGCCTGCCCGACGAGAACGCGGCGACGATCGCGGGGCTCGTCCTTCACGAGTCGCGGCGCATCCCGGAGGTCGGCCATATCTACACGTTCCACGGCCTGCGGTTCGAGATATTGCGGCGCAAAAGAAACCAGATCGCGACGCTTCGGATCAGTGCGATCGGCGATGCGGCGGCGCAAAAGCAGGATGCGGAAGCCGCGCGCCGTCCGGCGCCGGCCGACACCGCCGCCTGACGAAGGCGCTTGCCAAGCGCCGGCCGGCGGGCGCTATCATTCGGGCAACGACGGCGCACAACCGTCCCAGGAAGCCGCGCCGGTCGGTCCCGAGGGAGGAAGCCATGATCCGCAAGATCGTGCCCGACGTTATTTCCGGCGTTCAGGATCTCGCGACGGCGAGCGCACACATGACGGTGCGCGACGCGGCACAGACGATGGCGCAGCGGCGCATCGGCGCGCTGATGGTGATCGAGGGCGCGCGGCTCGTCGGCATCTTCACCGAGCGCGACCTGCTTTCGAAGGTCGTCGCCCAGCGCAAGGATCCCGACGCGGTGCGCGTGGGCGAGGTGATGACGCGTGATCCCGACACGATCGGTCCCGACGAGACGGCGTTCGCCGCGCTCGGCATGATGCGCCGGCGCGGCTACCGCCACCTGCCGGTTCTCGATCGCGGACAGCTGATCGGAATGGTGTCGGTGCGCGACCTGTACGCGACCGCGCTCGGCGAGATCGAGGAAGATCTCAAGGAGCGCGACGCGTTCATCTCGGGATCGGCCGGCTACGGCCTGACCTGACGCGCGATTGCCGCGCGCGGGCGGACGCGCGATGATCCGGCGGTCCAACCGCCGGAGACGCGTCCGCCATGCCGCTGCCAGCCCCCGCCCTCGCGCGCGAACCCATCCATACGCGCCGGATCGAATGCCGCGGCTTTCGCCGGTCGGACGGGTTGTGGGACATCGAGGGCCATCTCGTCGACACCAAGGCCTACGGCTTCGACAACAAGTGGCGCGGCCATCTGCCGCCGGGCGCGCCGATCCACGAGATGTGGCTGCGCCTGACGCTCGACGACGATTTCGTCGTGCGCGAGGCCGTCGCGGCGACCGACGCCAGCCCCTTCGAGATTTGCCCCGCGGTCACGCCGGCCTTCGCGGCGCTTGCAGGCCTGAAGATCGGCAAGGGCTGGTCGGCGCAGGTGCGCGAGCGGCTGGGCGGCGTCAAGGGCTGCACGCATCTTGTCGAACTTGCGCTCGGTGCGATGGCGACGGCCGCGATCCAGACGATCGGCCCGCTGAAGGCCAAGGGCGATCCCGACCGCAGGCCCGGCCATCTCGATACCTGCCACGCGCTTGCCAGCGACGGGCCGGTCGTGCGCGCGCACTATCCCCGTCACTACACCGGCAAGGACTAGACCGGCGCCGACCGCCGGCGTCGCCGGCGCCGGGCGCGCGCATCGCGAAACCAGTCCAGCACGAAGACGCGTACGGCCGACGTCCTGTTGCCGCGATGGCTGCCGCGCAGGATGCGCTCGCACAGCGCGGGTACCGATTCGCCCGTCCGCGCAGCGATTTCGCGCAAGGCCAGCCAGAACGCGCTTTCCAGACGCATGCTGGTGCGCATTCCCCGGATGCGGACGTTGCGCGGCCGGTCGAGTTCCGTGGCGGACATGCAGCTATCTACGGTTTAATTAGTTTTGCAGATAAATATCATGGAAGTGGTGACGGCGCCTAGAGGATTTCCGACCCTGCCGGCGACGGGCCTCAGCCGGGTTCGCCCGGCGCGCGCAGGACGAGGGCGAGGGCGTGCACGCGGCCGGCAAGTTCCTCGGCAAGGGCGCCGTAGACGATGCGCTGCCGTTCGACCCGGTTCTTGCCCGCGAAGGCCGCCGAAACGGCGCGGACCGTGAAATGCGACTCGCCTTCGGCGTGCGCGCCCGCATGGCCAGCGTGACGGTGCGAATCGTCGACGATCTCGAGTTTCTCGGGCGCGAGAGCGGCTTCCAGTTTGGCGCGGATGCGGTCGGCGACGGCGGGCATGGTCAACTCCGTTTCTCGTTCGGCGGAGACTCGCCCGCCGGCCGTCGCGGCGCAAGTGCGGCTTGACGGCGCGCCCGTGCCGGGCTTCCTTTCGGGACGATGGAAAAGACGCCGCTCCTGCGCGCCGCCGAAACGGGCGATCGCGCCGCCCTGACGAAGCTCCTGGCCGGGGCCGGTCCGCCCGAAGTCGACGCGCGCGGGCCGGGCGGGCTCACCGCGCTGATGCGCGCGGCCGCGCGCGGTCATCCGGAGATCGTGGATCTGCTGCTGGGCGCGGGCGCCGCGGTCGACGCATGCGACGATTTCGGCAACAGCGCGCTGATGTACGCCTGCGCGCGGGGGCAGGCGGCGGTCGCCGCGCGCCTCGTCGCCGCGGGCGCGGCGAAGGACAGGACGAACCGGTTCGGTCTGGGGCCGGCGGACTGGGCGAAGTGGCCGGCGAACGCCGAGGCGCTCGTCGATCTCGTCGGAGGCTAGGCGCGCGCGTTCGCGTTGCCGGTGCGCAGCGTCCACTCCGCCACGCGCTTCAGGACCGCGCCGAGCGCGTCGTCGAAGGCGGCGACCACCTTGTCGATCTCCGGCCCGGCGGCCTGCTCGACCGCTTCGTGGCTGAAACTCGCGACGACATTTCGTTCGGGCAGGCGCACGAGACGCACCGACAGGCGCACGCGCGCCACAGGTGCCGTCTGCCCGCGCATTTCGGCCTGGAATTCGCGCAGATCGACCTTCAGCAGGAAGTCGGGACGCAGGCTCGAGGATTCGCGCCCCACCGCGACGAGCTTGCCGGTGTTCTCGAAGCTTTCGAGAAGCAGCGTCTGCACCATGCGCGGGGCGGTGTCCGTCCACTGCGCGCGGGCGAAATAGTCGAGCGAGAGCGGTGCGCGCTGTACGGCGATGCGCGGCGAATCGATGCCGCCGGGCGCCACGGGCGCCTCGATCGCGAGCTGCCAGCGCGCCTGCGGCAGGTCGGTGGCGAAGGTCGATTTGGGCGAAAGCGTGAAGAGGCGCGGCGGATCGCCCGCCCCGGGCAGCGCGCAGGCCGCCAGCCCCGATGCCGC
>JAYRKO010000364.1:0-3516 GCA_041905745.1 Tagaea sp.
ACTGGCGCGACGTCGCGGGGCTCGACGATGCCGCCTTCGTGCGCCAGGTGCGCGCCGACGGGATCGACGTGCTGGTCGATTGCGCGGGCCACACGACGGGAAACCGGCTGGGCGCCTTCGCGCTGCGGCCGGCCTGCGTGCAGGCGACGTGGCTGGGTTTTCCGGGCACGACGGGGCTCGACGTCTTCGACGCGCGCATCGTCGACGAGACGAGCGACCCGCAAGGCATCGCGGATGCGGCGGCGAGCGAACCGCTCGCGCGCGTGGCCGGCGGCTTCCTTGCGTACATGCCGCCGCCCTACGCGCCGGCAGTGGCGCCATTGCCGCTCGCCGCGCGCGGCGCGCCGACCTTCGGGTCGTTCAACAACCTGCCGAAGATCTCGGCGCGCACGCTCGATCTGTGGGCTGGCGCGCTCCACGCGGTGCCGGCCGCGCGCATGGTCGTGAAGGCGCGCGGTCTCGACGAGCCGGAAACGCGCGCGCGCCTGATCGCGGGCTTCGTCGCGCGCGGGATCGCGGCAGGCCGCATCGAGCCGGTCGGCTTTTCGGAATCGCTGCCCGCGCACATCGCGCGCTATGCCGAGATCGACGTGGCGCTCGACACGACGCCCTACAACGGCACGACGACGACGTGCGAAGCACTGTGGATGGGCGTGCCCGTCGTGACGCTGGCGGGCGACCGGCATGCGGCGCGCGTGTCGGCCTCGCTGCTCGCGAACATCGGCGCGCAAGACTGGATCGCGCGCGATGCGGCCGGTTTTGCGGCCGCAGCCGCGGCCCTGGTCGCCGATGCGCGCGCGCTCGCGCGCGTGCGCGCGGGGCTTCGCGCGCGCCTCGCGGCTTCGCCGGTCTGCGACGGGGTGCGGCTGGCGCGGGCGTTCGAGGCGCTCTACCGGTCGCTGTGGCGGCGGGTTGTTTCTCCGACGGCGATGGTATAATTGGGCATTTCCAGCGCACCCGCTGCCGGCGTCGGTACAGACCAGCCGGCACAGATCAGGAAGCATCGATGCCTCTCGTCCTCCGACTGAATCCCGGCGAAAAGATCATCATCAACGGGGTCGTCATCGAAAACACCGGCGGACTTTCGATGCTGGCGATCCGCAATCGCGGCAACATCCTGCGCCAGAAGGACATTCTCCAGCTCGAGGATGCGGCCACCCCGGCCTTGCGCGTCTATTACACGCTGCAGTGCGTCTATCTTTTCCCCGAGGACGGGAAGGCCTACTCGGATGCGTTGCGCCAGTTCCTGACCGATTTCGAACTGGCCGACCCGAATTCGAAGGCGATCGTCGATGCGCTCCGCATGCGGCTGGATAAGGGTGAGCTTTATCAGGGTCTTAAGGACGCGAAGCGACTGGTCAAATACGAATGGGACCTGCTCGGCACGACGACCGAGCGCGGCAAGCAGCTTCTGATGGGCAGCGACGGCCCCAAGCGGCGCTCGAAGTCCGGCGAGCGCGTTCCGGAGGAGAGCGACGCTTTCTGATCGCGGTATCCTGAAACCGAAGCATATTAATAAAAATTTATTAAGTTTCGATCAAACTTGCTCCCGCCATTACACCGTGCAATACTGTAACGGTTGATGTGCCGAGAACGGCGCGAAGGAGAAAGTCATGGCGGGATCGATAGCAAGCGGTCTGCCGGCCATCGTTGCGTGGAAGCAGCTCCAGAAAACGGGCGACGCCGCGCAAGAGAAGTGGTCGAAGCAGGCCAGCGTCCAGCAGAAGGTCGCGTACGTCAAAGACGCCGTCGCGAAGGCGAAGACCGTCGACGATCTGCTGAACAACCGGCGTTTCATGGAATTCGCGCTGTCCGCCTACGGGCTGGAGAGCGAGGTCGACAAGAAGGGTCTTCTCAAGAAGGTCCTGCTGTCGGATCTGGCCGACCAGAATTCCTACGCCAATCGCATGAACGACCAGCGCTACCGCGACATTGCGGCATCGCTGCGTTTCAAGGATTTCGGCGTCGACGGGATCAAGACGCCCGGCGCGATGGACGGCATCGTCGCGCGCTACCTCAAGAACGAGTTCGAGAAGGCGCAGGGCGACGCGAGCCCCGGCCTGCGCGAGGCGATGTATTTCAAGGAGAACGCCTCGCGCATCAACAGCCCGTGGGCGATCCTCGGCGACAAGGTGCTGCGCGAGGTCGTCACGACGACGCTCGGCATCCCCAAGGAACTGGCGATCCAGGGCGTCGAAGCGCAGGCGACCTACCTCCAGAGCAAGGTCGACATCTCGAAATTCAAGGACAAGAAATTCGTCGAGACGTTCATCCAGCGCTATCTGACCCAGCGCGACCAGGAGACGGCCAAGTCGAACGGCGCGGGAGCCGGAATGTATTCGGGCCTGCTCCAGCTCGTCGGCGACGGGTCCAGCGACATGAGCGGTATCCTCGATCTCATGCAGGGGCTGGGGCAGCGCCGCTTTTAGCAAGCGCAGAACGCCGTGGTAGAGTGCGCGGGCCGGTTGGGCGATTCGCGCACGACTGGCGTCGTGCGCGCAATCCGGAGACCGGGCAATGTCGAACGAAGATACCTTCAACATCACCAGCACCGATCAGGAGCGGCTGGCCGCCATGCGCGTCGTCGCCGACGCGATGGAAGAGGGCATGCGCCAGGGCCTGCATCGCGATGCGCTGACGGTCGCCTGCTTCACGGTCGTGATGCAGTTGCTGGTCGAGCTCTACGGCCGCAAGGCCGTCCAGTCGCTCATCGGCGACATGGGGCCGCGCATCGAGGCCGGCGATTTCGGCGGCTGATTTCCGGGAGTCGTATTTTCAGGCCTGCCGTACGGCCATCGCGATGAGGCCGGGGATCGGCTTGCCGTCTTCCGCGCGCGGTGACTCCACGCGCCATTGCAGCGGCGCGAAGCCGGCCGCCGCGATCGTCCGCTCGACATAGCCGCGCGCGTGCGCGTAGCGCCCAGACGGGCGCACTTTCCAGTCGCCGTCTTCCTCGGGCCGCAGCGTTTCGGTCGAGAACACGATATGGCCGCCGGGCCGCAACGCCGCGTGCGCGGCGGCAAGCGCCTCGTCGAGCACGCCGAAATAGCAGAACACGTCGGCCGCCACGATCAGGTCGTAGGCGCCCGGATGCGCGGCAAGGTCGGCCGAGAGTTCGCCCGCGCGCAGCTCGTCATAGATGGCGCGCGCGCGCGCGCGATCGAGCATCCCGGTCGACAGGTCGACGCCTTCCAGCCGTTTGGCCCACGGTCTCAGCACGAGCCCCGCGAGCCCCGTGCCGCAGCCCGCATCGAGTACGTCGAAGCGCGCCGACGGGGCGCCCCACTGCGCTTCGAGCATCGCCGCGATTCCCGCAGGCGCGCTGTAGCCGACCGAGGCGAGCGTGTCGTCGAAGGTCGACGCGAAGAGATCGAAGGCGCCGCGCACGTAGCCGTCCTCGGCGCGCGCCGGTGCCGCGGCGCCGGCAAGTGCCGCCGCCCAGTGGCGCGCGGTCGGGCTGTCGGGATGGCGGGCGAGCCACGCGGCCGCCTTTTCCCCCGCCAGCGCGCCGCGCCC
>JAYRKO010000365.1:0-3513 GCA_041905745.1 Tagaea sp.
TCGTCGCGCGTGGCGAAGGGCGTGCGGATGCGTCCGAGGAACACGAGGCTGGCATCCGTGCGCTCGGGCAGCGGAACGACGCGTTCGCCGGGGCGTGTCTGGTCGCGCATTCGGGAAACCTCGGCGGTGGAACGGCGGCCGGAGAATAGGGGGCCAGCGCCCGCCTGTCGTGAATCCAAATTTATCGAGTTTTTATAATAGGTTATTTATGCAAATGCGAATTAGTTGCAAATCAGATCGTGCGATGGTACGTCAATCCCCATGACGCAGACGAAAGCCGATCCCAAGGGCGGTGAAGCGCGCGCCATCGACAGCCGCACGCTGTTCGACGGCCGCTCGGAAATCATCATCCGCCACGACGCGAACGACTACCGCCTGCGCATCACGGGAAGCGGAAAGCTGATCCTGACGAAATAGACGTTCCCCCCACGAAACCCGAGACCGCGCCCGCCAGCCGCTACGCCAGCCAGCCAAGGTCCTCCAAGAAACCGGAGTTCCGACGTTGGCCCATTCGAACCGTCACCATGTCCTGCTTGCGGGCGTAGCCCTCGCCGCCCTGTGCGCCGCCGGCGCAAGCGCGCAGACCGCCGTCACGCCGCTCGACGCCGTCACCACCAGCGCCACGCGCACCAGTGCGGTCGCGGGCGACGCCGCCGCGTCGGTCTCGATCGTCGACAAGGAGGAGATCGAGCGCCGCCAGGGGCAGAGCATCGACGATCTCCTCAAGGACCTGCCGGGCGTGGACGCCAACGGCGTGCCGCGCAACACGGTCAAGCAGATCACGATCCGCGGCCTGTCGGACGAGCGCGTGGTCGTGCGGCTCGACGGCGTGCGCAACAACTTCTCCTCGGGCCATCGCGGGCGCATCTTCCTCGACCCCGATCTGCTGAAGCAGGTCGACGTGGTGCGCGGGCCGGGCTCGCTGCTGTTCGGCAGCGGCGCGCTGGGTGGTGCGCTCAACATGCGCACGATCGATGCCGAGGATGTGCTGAAGCCGGGTGCGAGCGTCGGCGGCCGCGTCAAGGTCGGCTACCAGACGAACAATTCCGAACGGCTCGGCAGCCTGACCGGCGCGTCGCGCGCGGGCGGGGCCGACGTCGTCGCGAACATCACGCGGCGCGAGAGCGGCAACTTCCACGACGGTCCGGGCAGCGACATCCCGATGTCGGGCGACGAGATCTGGAGCGGCCTGTTCAAGGTCGGCTACGACGTGGCGCCCGGCAGCCGCGTCGGCTTCTCGACGATCCAGTTCCGCGACGACCACACGATCCCGCTCGACGCCAATCTCGGCAACATCACGGGCACGTCCTCGATCGTCGACCGCGACACGACCCAGCGCAGCTACGCGGTCAACTGGGCCCACGCCAGTCCGACGAACGCCGCCATCGACCTCAAGGCGAACCTCTACCGCAACGAGGTCGAGATCTTCGAGAAGGGCGTGGCCGGCAGCGCCTCGACGATCAACCGGCGCGACGACACCGAGCTGCGCACCCACGGCTTCGACCTGCAGAACACCTCGCGCTTCGGCCTGTTCGGACCCGACAGCCACGCGCTCACCTACGGCTTCGACGGGTATCTCGACCAGCAGGAGAGCCGGCGCAACGGGGCGCCCCGCACCGACTATCCGGTCGCCGAACAGCGCGTCTTCGGCCTCTTCGTGCAGAACGAGATCGCGATCACCCGCTGGGTGACGTTCACGCCCGGCATCCGCTACGACAAGGCCGAGCAGGATCCGGGTGCCGCCTCGACGAAGAAGTCCCTCGACCATTATTCGCCGAAGGCGTCCGTCGCGGTCCACGTCACGCCGTGGGCGTCGCCCTATCTCTCCTACGCCGAGGCGTTCCGCATTCCCTCGCTGACCGAGCGCTACGTCAGCGGCCAGCATTTCCCCGGCAATACGTGGGTCCCCAACCCCAACCTGCAACCCGAGACGTCGCAGAACAAGGAAGCCGGCGTCAATCTGCGCTTCTCCGACGTGTTCGTCGGCGGCGACCGGTTGCGCGCGCGGGGGGCCTATTTCGTCAACGACGTTTCCGACTACATCCAGGAAGTCGTGACCGCCACGACGTCGAGCGTCACGAACGTCGCCTCGGCGCGCATCCAGGGTGCCGAGCTCGAGATGCGCTACGACGCGCGCTCGTGGTTCGGCGCGATCGGCGCGAGCGCGCTGCGCGGCAACAACAACAATACCAGCCAGCCACTGACCGACACGCCGGCCGACAAGTTCTCGTCCTCGCTGGGCTACCGTTTCCTCGACGTCGGCGTGACGCTGGGCGGGCGCGCGGTCGTCAACGCGGCGCAGAACCGCATGCCGACCGGCTCGCAGACGACGGGCGGCTACGCGGTGTGGGACGTGTTCGCGAGCTGGCAGCCGACGGACGAGGTGCTGCGCGACTTCCGCTTCGACCTTGCCGTCGACAACCTGTTCGACAAGGCCTATCGCCGCTCGAACTGGAACACCTCGGCGCCGTCGGCGCGGTTCTACGAAACGGGCCGCAACGCCAAGCTCGCCGTGAGCTGGCGGTTCTGAAGATGGCGGGCAGCGTCGCATTCGCGGACGGGCGCGGGCGCTTCGCCCCGCATGCGGCGCTGCTTTCGCTGCTGGGCCACGTCGCCGTGTTCGGCGCAGCGGCGGTGTTTCTTGCCGCACCCGCACCGCCCGAACCGGCGATGGCCTATGCCGTCCTGTTCGAGATGCCGCCACCGGCCCCGGCCCCCGCCGTTCCCGAAGCGGCGCCATCCGTACCCGACGAACCGGAACCGCAATTGCTGCCCGAGCCGCTGCCGATGGCGCCCGTCGGTCGCGAAGTGCCTGCGCCGAAGCCGCGCTCCAAGCCGCGTCCGGCCGCAAGGCCGGCCCCGCCGTCGCCGGCACCGGCCCCATCCGCCATCGCCGAGAGCGCGCCGGCCGCGGAAATTGCGACGGATGTATCGCCCGCACCCGAGGCACCGGCCGTGCCTGCGCCGGTCGCCAGCGTGCCGGCTGCACCGGCGCCCGTTCCGGTCGTCACCGACGCGCGCTTCCGCGCCCCGCCGACGCCGCCCGACTATCCGCGCCGCGCGGTCGAACTGGGCCAGCGCGGCATCGCCGTGCTGCGCGCACTCGTCCAGCCCGACGGATCGACGTCCGAGATCGTGCTGTGGCGCTCGTCGGGATTCGTGCTGCTCGACGACGCCGCACTGGGTGCCGTGCGCCGCTGGCGCTTCGAGCCGGCCCGGCGCGGCGGCGACGCCATCCTCGCCTGGGTCGAGATCCCGGTGCGCTTCGAACTCAACTGATCCAACCAACGGAGAAAACGCCATGCCGCTCGATACCGCCGAACCGACCCTCGCCGAACGCTGGAAGGAACTGCGCGCGGCCGATCCCAACATCCGCATCTTCGATGCGGCGGCGAAGCTGGGCACGGGCGAGATGTCGCTCCTGCGCATCGACCCGTCCGCGCGCGTGCGGCGGATCAAGTCGGACTGGCGCGCGGCCTTCGACGGCATCGCCACGCTGGGCCGCACGATGGC
>JAYRKO010000366.1:0-3510 GCA_041905745.1 Tagaea sp.
CTTGCCCTCGAACCGCCGCCGCCGACGGCCGAGACGCGGCGCGCCTTGCGCATCGCCATCGTCACCGACGCGTGGCGCCCGCAGGTGAACGGCGTCGTGCGCACGCTGACCGAGACGATGCGCGAGCTGGCGCTGGCGGGCCACACGATCGAACTGATCGCGCCCGAACGCTTCACGACGTTCCCGTGCCCCACCTATCCGGAAATCCGCCTGTCGCTGGCGGGTGCGGGCGCCGTGGGGCGCATGCTCGACGCGTTCCGGCCCGATGCGGTGCATATCGCGACCGAGGGTCCGCTGGGCTGGGCCGCGCGCGCGGCTAGCGTGAAGCGCTTGCTGCCCTTCACGACGGCCTACCACACGCGCTTTCCGGAATATGTGCGCGCGCGCACGAAGGCGCCGCTGTCGTGGAGCTATGCGGTTTTGCGCAAGTTCCATTCGGCCGCGAGCCGCGTGATGGTGCCCACGCCCACCGTGAAGGCCGATCTCGAGGCGTGGGGTTTCGCCAACGTCGTGCTGTGGACGCGCGGGGTCGATCTGGAACTTTTCAAACCGGGCCCGCGCGACCGGCTCCAGACCAAGCCGCCGATCTTCGTCTATGTCGGGCGCGTCGCGATCGAGAAGAACGTCGAGGCGTTTCTGGCGCTCGACCTGCCCGGCTCGAAATGGGTCGTGGGCGAGGGGCCGGCGATGGCGACGCTGAAGGCGCGCTATCCGGCGGCGAATTTCCTGGGCGTGCTGGAGCAGCGCGAACTGGCCGCGGTCTATTCGGCGGCCGACGTGTTCGTCTTCCCCTCGCGCACCGACACGTTCGGGCTGGTGCTGCTGGAGGCGATGGCCTGCGGCACGCCGGTCGCAGCCTATCCGGTGACGGGCCCGCTCGACGTGCTGGGCGACGTGCCGCCCGCGCAATCGGGCGGTGCGATGGACGAGGATCTGCGCAAGGCGTGCCTTTCAGCACTGGAAATCCCGCGCGAGCGGGCCCGCGCGCATGCGATGCGCTATTCGTGGGCGGAGTGCGCGCGCCAGTTCGCCGAACACCTGCGCCCGCGCGGGTGAGGGGCCTACAGCTCGGAGAGCTTCATGTCGGGCACGTATTCGCGCCCCGGCACGTCCTTCACGATCGCCTGTCCGCACACGACGATGCCGCGTGCGGAATCGAACGTCAGCGACGGGTCGCCGTGGAGCTGCCAGCCCGCGTTCAGCGCCGCGGTCACGCGATGGCAGAACGCCGCGTCGTCCTTGCCGGTCAGATAGCGGTAGGCCTTCATCGTCGGCTCCGGTCGGTCGTGTCGGGCGCAAATATCGCCGCGCGGGCGCAGGCCGCCAAGGTCGGCATTGTCTCCCTGCATACGATCATAGTGCGTCGAAATTAACCTTTGTTTCCTGTATTGACCGCCGGTCATCAAGTAATTCCGGAGAAATACAAATGTATTTAGAGACAATAAGCGAAGAAAAAGCCACCGGCCGGGTTGCCGAAATCTACGCCCAACAGCGCGAACGCTTCGGCAAGGTCTACTCGACCGCGCAGTGCCTGACGAGCCGGCCCGACCTGCTGCCGGCCTATACCGATTTCGTCGAGGTCGTGCGGGGCGGCTTCTCGCTGACGATGCGCGAGTGGAAGCTCATCACGCTGGTCGCCGCCAAGTACGTGCCGTCGACCTATTGTTCCTACGTCTATGCGCGTCAGCTCGTCGAGGATCTGGGTTCGAAGGAAGCCGTCGTGGCCGCGCAGCGCGATTTCCGCCGCGCGGGCCTGCCGGTGAAGGACGTCGAGATGCTGGCCTACGCCGAAAAGATCGTGCGCGCACCCCAGACCGTCGACCGCGTGGACATCGAACGGCTGCGCCGCGCGGGCTTCACCGACCGGCAGATCGGCGACATCGCGCTGTGCGCGTCGTTCCGCTGCTTCATCGGCCGCTTCTTCGACGCGGTGGGGGCGGGACCGGCGCCGGAATTCGTCGATGCCGATCCGGCGTTCCGCGATCCGCTGACGGTCGGAAAAAGCTACGCGGCGGAATAGCCGCCCCGCCCGCCGCCGTTGTCGGCGGCAGGAGGCGGGCCATGCGGCGGACGGCGATCGCGGTACTTTTCGGGCTGGCGGCCCTGGCGGGCCCGGCGGCGGGCGCCGATTTCGTGCTGCGCGATGCGAACGGGCGGCGGACGGGGTCGGTCGAGGCCGTTTTCGGCGACCGCTACGTGCTGCGCGATGCCGCCGGCCGGCGCACGGGCACGGTCGAGACGGGCCTGAGCGGCACCCGGATCCTGCGCGACGAGCGGGGCCGGCGTACCGGGACGGCCGAGCCGGCGTTCGGAGGCGGTTTCGTGCTGCGGGACGCCGACGGCCGGCGGACCGCCACCGTCGAGCCGGGCTTCGGCGGGCGCTATATCGTGCGGGATGCAGGCGGGCGACGGACGGGCACGGTCGAGCCGCGCCCCTGACGCCGCATCAGTGCCGCAAAATCAGTGCGTGGTGCCCTTGAGGCGGGCCTTCAGTTCCTCGTGGAAAAGCCCGCCGTCCTTGCGGGTTTTCGCGCGCAGGAACTCGCCGATCACCTTCTGGGCGGCGGCCTTGTCGTAGACCTCGCCGCCCTCGGCCACCACCTTGGCCCGTTCGAGGACCTTGGGGTCGAGTCTTGCGCGGATCTTGTCGGCCTGGGCGTTGATCAGCCGCAGGCTAGCCTTGCGTTCCGGGGATGGTGGAGTCGCCATGGGACAAATCCTAACCGAGTCGGGCCTTTAGGGCCAGTGCAGGGGGACCGGCCGGGCCCCCTTGCCCCCACCGGCGGGGGTTGCCATATCCCGCGTTGCGGTATATACCCCGCGCCGGTTTTCCGGCTTCGCACGCGGACCGCCTTTTCCGACCGTCGGGAGGGCGCGGGCTCGCGTGTTTTTGTCTTTACCCGAACCCGCCGTCCGCTCCCGAAAAAGGGGCCGGCGGCACCCCTACGGAGGCAGTCGTGCCCAGAGCAGTCCCGGTCGAGAAGATCCGCAACATCGGCATCACGGCGCATATCGACGCCGGCAAGACGACCACGACCGAGCGGATCCTGTATTACACCGGCAAGTCGCACAAGATCGGCGAAGTGCACGACGGCAATACGACGACCGACTACATGGCGCAGGAACGCGAGCGCGGCATCACGATCACGTCCGCCGCCGTGACCGCCGAGTGGAACGGCCACCGCATCAACGTCATCGACACGCCCGGCCACATCGATTTCAACATCGAAGTGAACCGCTCGCTGCGCGTGCTCGACGGCGCCGTGTTCGTCATCTGCGGCGTGGCCGGCGTGCAGCCGCAGTCGGAAACGAACTGGCGCCTCGCGGACCGCTACAACGTGCCGCGCGTCGTGTTCGTCAACAAGATGGACCGCACGGGCGCCGACTTCTACAAGGCCGTCGACTCCATGAAGGAGAAGCTCGGCATCGTCACGGCCGTGTGCCAGATCCCGATCGGCGCCGAAGGCGACTTCAAGGGCGTGGTCGATCTCATCCGCATGAAGGGCGTGG
>JAYRKO010000367.1:0-3509 GCA_041905745.1 Tagaea sp.
CCCGTCGTCGCGCGCTGGAGCCTGTCGATGCACCCGAAGCCGCGATTGTCGAGGACGACGATCACGAGCTTGACGCCCATCGCGACCGACGTCGCGATCTCGGAATTCATCATCAGGTACGAGCCGTCGCCCACCATGACGAACACGTCGCGGCGCGGGGCGGCGAGCTTGGCGCCCAGCCCGCCGGCGATCTCGTAGCCCATGCACGAATAGCCGTATTCGAGATGGTAGGAAGCGCTGTCGGTCGCCTGCCACAGCTTGTGCAGTTCGCCCGGCAGGCCGCCGGCCGCGCACAGCAGCACGTGCGGTCGGCGGGCCGCGAAGCGGTTGACCACGCCCAGCACCTGCGCGTCGTCCGGACGGCCGGGGCGGGGTGCGGTCACCTTGGCGACTTCGCGCGCCCAGGCGCGCGCGCCGCGCGTGCCGGCGGACGTCCAGCCCGACGGCGCCTTCCAGCGGCCGAGGGCGCCGTCGAGCGCGCGGATGCCCTCGCGCGCGTCCGCCACCATCGGCAGGGCGCCGTGCTTGTGGGCATCGAACGCGCCGACATTGAGCTGCACGAGGCGAACCTTGGGATCGGCGAAGATCGTGCGCGAGGCGGTGGGGAAGTCGGCCAGACGGGTGCCCACGGCGAGCACGACGTCCGCGCGCGCGGCGGCATCGTTCGCCGCCTTCGTGCCGGTGACGCCGAGCGCGCCGAGATTGGCCGGGTGGTTCCATGCGACGGCGCCCTTGCCGGCCTGCGTTTCGGCGCACGGGATGCCGTGCCGCGCGGCGAAGGCGGCAAGGTCGCGCTCGGCCTGCGAGAATTTCGCGCCGCCGCCGACCACGATCATCGGGCGCCGCGCACCGCGCAGCAGCGCCGCCACTTCGCGCACGACGGCCGGCTCGGCCGGCGCCCTGCGGATGCGGTGGACGCGCGGCGCGAAGAATTCGGCCGGGAAGTCGCCCGCCATCGCCTGAACGTCCTGCGGCATGGCGATGGTCGCCGGTCCGCAGTCGGCCGGATCGAGCAGCACGCGCAGTGCGGCGGGCAGGCTGATCAAAAGCTGCTCGGGGCGGTTGATGCGGTCCCAGTAGCGGGAGACGGGCTTGAAGCAGTCGTTCGCCGTGACGTTCGGGTCGCCGAAATTCTCGACCTGCTGCAGGACCGGGTCGGGACGTCGGTCGGCGAACGTGTCGCCGGGCAACAGCAGCAGGGGCAGGCGGTTGACGTGCGCGACGGCGGCGGCCGTCACCATGTTGGTCGCGCCGGGCCCGACCGAGGTCGTGCAGGCCATCATCCGGCGGCGCGCATGGGTCTTCGCATAGGCGACGGCCGCCAGCGCCATCGCCTGCTCGTTATGCGCGCGCAGCGTGGGCAGCACGTCGCGGTGCGCGTGAAGCGCCGGGCCGAGACCCGAGACGTTGCCGTGGCCGAAAATCGCGAAGACGCCGCCGAAGAGTCGTTCGCGCCGGCCGTCGATTTCGATAAATTGCGCGGCAAGGAATCGCACGAGCGCTTCCGCCGATGTCATACGTAGGCCCATGGAACCGTTTTTCCCCCGACGCTTTTTTGTTACATATCTGTGACAATACGGGCTTATGTTGGCGCCGCCAAGCCGTCCCAAAGGAAACGCACAAAGATGATCGAGATCGCTCAGTTCGGAGCCGGCCGCATCGGCCGTATTCATGCCGCAAACCTGGCCGCGAGCGGAAGCGCAAAACTCCGCTACGTGATCGACACCCATCGCGAATCGGCCGAGGACCTCGCCGGCAGCTACGGCGCCAAGGTCGTCGATACGAAGACGGCGCTCGCCGATCCGAAGGTGAAGGCGGTCGTCATCGCGTCGTCGACCGACACGCATGCCGACCTGTGCATCAAGGCCGCCAAGGCCGGCAAGGCGATCTTCTGCGAGAAGCCCATCGATCTGTCGCTGGCGCGCGTGGACGCGTGCCTCAAGGTCGTGAACGGCGCGAAGGTGCCCATGTTCGTGGGCTTCAACCGCCGCTTCGATCCGTCGTTCGCGTCGCTGAAGGCGCGCCTCGACGCCGGAGAGATCGGCGCGGTCGAGCAGGTGATCGTTTCCAGCCGCGATCCGGGCCTGCCGCCGCTCGCCTATCTCAAGGTTTCGGGCGGCCAGTTCCGCGACATGACGATCCACGATTTCGACATGGTGCGCTGGCTTCTCGGCGAAGAGCCGGTCGAGGTCTTCGCGATGGGATCCGCTCTGGTCGATCCGGCCGTCAGCAAGGTCGGCGACACCGACAGCGTCATGATCCTGCTGCGCACGAAGTCGGGCAAACTCGCGCACATCAACAACAGCCGCCGCGCGAGCTACGGCTACGACCAGCGCATCGAAGTGCATGGCGCCAAGGGCCGCCTGATGGCCGGCAATCTCACGCCCACGACGGTCGAGAAGGCCGATGCCGCCGCCGTCACTTCGGACAAGCCCCTCTATTTCTTCCTCGAACGCTACGCCGAAGCCTATCGCCACGAGCTGGCTGCGTTCCTCGGCGGTCTTTCGGGCAAGAAGAAGATGCCCGTCGGCGCGCAGGACGGGCGGCAGGCGCTGGTCCTCGCGGAAGCCGCGCTCAAGTCCTATCGTACCGGCAAGGCCGTGAAGGTGTCGGCATGACGATGCGCAGCACGCGCCTCGACGGCAAGATCGTCCTCGTCACCGGCGCCACGCAGGGGTTGGGCGAGGCTATCGCGCGCGACGCCGCGGCGATGGGCGCCAAGGGAATTTGCATCACCGGGCGCAATGCCGCGCGCGGCGAGAAGGTGGCCCAGTCGATCTCGGCCGCCGGCTGCCCGACGCTGTTCGTGCAGGCCGAACTGGGCGACGAGGCGCAGGTACGCAACGTCTTCGCCAAGGCGATCGCGAAGTTCGGGCGGGTCGACGGCCTCGTCAATTCCGGGGCGCTCACCGATCGCGGCACGATCGAGAACACGACGGTCGAACTGTGGGACCGTCTGTTCGCGGTCAACACGCGCGCGCCTTTCATCCTGACGCAGGAATTCGTGCGTCACGCCAAGAAGCGGGGCGGCGGCGGCAGCATCGTCAACATCATCACGCGCTCCTCGCACGGCGGGCAGCCGTTCCTGACGGCCTACTCCGCCTCGAAGGGCGCGCTCGCGATCCTGACGAAGAACGTCGCCCATGCGGTCCGCTCCGATCGCATCCGGGTCAACGGCATCAATATCGGCTGGATGGAAACGCCCGGCGAACATGCCATTCAGGCGCGCGACGGCCGCCCGGCGGACTGGCTGGAGAAGGCCGAACCCAACCAGCCGTTCGGCCGCATCCTGAAGCCGGACGACGTTTCGACGCTGGCGATCCATCTTCTTTCGGATGCCGGCGAGATGATGACCGGCTCGCTGATCGACTTCGACCAGCATGTGATGGGTGCCTACGATTGAGGCATGTGTAACGAAACGTAAATGGGTCCGGAACGGTTGACATTCCGGAACCATCGTCATCAAACTGTAATAACAAAGGCAATTCGCCGCCGGCCCAAGGCCGGCG
>JAYRKO010000368.1:0-3508 GCA_041905745.1 Tagaea sp.
TCCGACCGCGGCTCGAAATCCAAGAAGGGCGTGGTCAACACCGACGAGCCCATCGACCTCGTCGGCATGGCGCTGCAGCTGGGCGCCACCTTCGTGGGGCGCAGCTTCTCGGGCGACAAGGCGCAGCTCGTACCGCTCATCAAGGCGGGACTGCTGCACGGCGGGGCCGCGTTCATCGACTGCATCAGCCCGTGCGTGGCCTTCAACAACCACGAAGGCTCGACGCGCAGCTTCGACTACGTGCGCGCCCACAACGAGGCGGTGAACCGCCTCGACGTGATCCCCGCGCGCGCCGAAATCACGGCCGACTACGCGCCGGGCGAGACGGTCGACGTGCGCCAGCACGACGGCAGCGTGATCCGGCTGAAGAAGGTGGCGGCGGACTACGACGCGTCCGACCGCGTGGGCGCGCTCACCTATCTCCAGCGCCGGCAGGAAGCGGGCGAGATCGTCACGGGCCTGCTCTATCTCGACGAGACGCCCGTCGACCTGCACCAGTCGCTTAAGACGGTCGAACGGCCGCTCAACGCGCTTTCCGACGCCGAGCTGTGCCCGGGCCCGGGCGAACTGGCGAAGTTCAACGCGAGCCTGCGCTAGGCGCAGGCCCTCACGCTTCGGCGTCGGCGGCTTTCTCGGCGCGCTTGCGCGCGTTGGGATCGAGCAGCTTCTTGCGCAGGCGGATCGACTTCGGCGTCACCTCGACGATCTCGTCGTCGTTGATGTACGCGATGGCCTGCTCGAGCGTCAGGATCTTGGGCGTCTGCAGCACCACCGCCTCGTCCTTGCCGGCCGCGCGGATGTTGGTGAGCTTCTTGGCCTTCATCGGATTGACTTCGAGGTCGTTGTCGCGCGTGTGCTCGCCGATGATCATGCCCTCGTAAACCGGCACGCCCGGCTGGATCATCATCGGGCCGCGGTCCTCGAGGTTCCACAGCGCGAAGGCCACCGCGACGCCGTCGGCATTCGAAATCAGCACGCCCGTGTGGCGGCCTTCGATGGTGCCCTTCCACGGCGAATAGCTGTGGAAGATCTTGTTCATGATGCCCGTGCCGCGCGTGTCGGACAGGAATTCGCCGTGGTAGCCGATGAGGCCGCGCGAAGGCACGTGGAACGTCACGCGCACCTTGCCGCCGCCCGAGGGCCGCATGTCGGTCATCTCGCCGCGCCGGCGGCCGAGCTTCTCGACCACCACGCCGGCATAGTTCTCGTCGACATCGACCTGCACTTCCTCGATGGGCTCGAGCTTGTTGCCGTTCTCGTCGGTCTTGATGAGCACGCGCGGACGGCCGACCGAAAGCTCGAAGCCCTCGCGGCGCATCGTCTCGATCAGCACGCCCAGCTGCAGTTCGCCGCGCCCGGCGACCTCGTAGGCCTCGCCGCCGTCGGTCTCGCGCACGCGGATGGCGACGTTGCCTTCCGCCTCGCGGAACAGCCGGTCGCGGATCATGCGGCTGGTCACCTTCGTGCCTTCGCGGCCCGCGAGCGGCGAGTCGTTCACCGAGAACGTCATCGCCAGCGTGGGCGGATCGATGGGCGTCGAGGGGATCGGCTCGGTGACGTCAGTCTGGCACAGCGTGTCGGCGACCGTCGTCTGCGTCAGGCCGGCGATGGCGACGATGTCGCCCGCCTCGGCGCTGTCCACCGGCACGCGCTCCAGCCCGCGGAAGGCGAGCAGGCGCGTGAGGCGGCCTTCTTCCAGCACCTTGCCGTCGCGGCTGAGCGACTTGATGCCCATGTTGGTCTTGGCCACGCCCGAGAAGATGCGGCCCGTGAGAATGCGCCCGACGTAGGAATCGTACTCGAGCGTCGTCGCCAGCATGCGGAACGGCCCGCTCGTGTCGGCCTTCGGCGGCGGCACGTGGCGCAGGATCAGGTCGAAGAGCGGATTCAGGTTCTCGCGCGGCGCTTCGAGCGATTCCGCCGCCCAGCCCGAGCGGCCGGACGCGAACAGCGTGGGGAAATCGAGCTGGTCGTCGTCCGCACCCAGGGCCGCGAACAGGTCGAACACCTCGTTCAGCACTTCCTGCGCGCGCGCGTCCGAACGGTCGACCTTGTTGATGACGACGATGGGGCGAAGCCCGCGGGCCAGCGCCTTCATCGTGACGAACTTGGTCTGCGGCATGGCGCCTTCCGCCGCGTCCACGAGCACGACGACGCCGTCGACCATCGACATGATGCGCTCGACCTCGCCGCCGAAATCGGCGTGGCCGGGCGTGTCGACGATGTTGAGGCGCACATCCTTCCACGTGACCGACGTGCACTTGGCAAGGATGGTGATCCCGCGCTCGCGCTCGAGGTCGTTCGAGTCCATCGCGCGTTCGGCGACCTTCTCGTTGGCGCGGAAGGTGCCGGACTGCTTCAGGAGCTGGTCGACGAGCGTGGTCTTGCCGTGGTCGACGTGGGCGATGATCGCGAGGTTGCGGAGTTCCATTTTTCTCAGGCCAGGTGCCGCGCGGCGAATTCGCGCAAGGACGTTTCGGGACGCGCGCCGTAGTGCGAGATGATCTCGCCCGCGCAGATGGAACCGAGCTTCGCGCACGTCGCGAGATCGCGCCCGGTGGTGAGTCCGTGGAGGAAGCCGGCGGCGTAGAGATCGCCCGCCCCGGTCGTGTCGACGACCTTGACGCCGGCGAGTGCGGGCACCGCATGCACCTCGCCGCTGCCGATGGCGACCGAGCCCTTCTCCGAACGCGTGACGGCGGCCACGCGCGCGGGCTTGGCGCGCAGGTGCGGCAGGACTTCCTCGAAATTCTTCGTTTCGTAGAGGCTCAGGATCTCGGCCTCGTTGGCGAACAGCACGTCGACATGGTTCTCGACGAGATCGCGGAACTCGGCGCGGTGGCGGCCCACGCAGAACGCGTCCGACAGCGTCAGCGAGACCTTGCGGCCGGCCTTGTGCGCGACTTCGACCGCCTTGCGGAACGCGTCCTTGGCGGCCGGCTTGTCCCACAGATAGCCTTCGAGATACGTGACCTGCGCGGCCGAAACGCGCGCTTCGTCGACCTGATCGGGGCCGAGCTCGACGCACGCGCCCAGATAGGTCTGCATCGTGCGCTGCGCGTCGGGCGTGACGAAGATGAGGCAGCGCGCGGTCGACGGGCCCGCCTTGGCGGGGGCCGTGTCGAAGGCCACGCCGGCGGCGCGGATGTCGTGGCGGAAGATGCCGCCCAGCTGGTCGTCGCGCACGAGGCCGATATAGGCGGCCTTGCCGCCGAGGCTGGCGAGCCCGGCGATCGTGTTGCCGGCCGAGCCGCCCGAGCTTTCGCGCCCCGGGCCCATCATCGCGTAGAGCGCTTCGGCGCGCGCCTCGTCGATGAGCGTCATGGCGCCCTTGCCCAGGCCGTTGGCGGCGAGGAAGGCGTCGTCCGCGCGGGCGATCACATCGACAATGGCGTTGCCGATGCCGAGCACGTCGTAGCTGGCGTTGGTCAAATTCCGACTCCGGTGGGGGGAGTTTCGATTGGCGCGGAAAATAGCCATCCCTGTTGCGCCGCACAAGCGCCATCGG
>JAYRKO010000369.1:0-3507 GCA_041905745.1 Tagaea sp.
AGATTCGCGGGCAGCAGCGGATTGGGGGCCTTGGTGCGCACCCGCAGCGTGCGGGCATCGATGACGTCGACCTTGTCGATGCTGCGCAGGTGGCGGCTGTAGGTGGACGGCGCGCCGGGCACGGCCGGCGCGCGCGCGATCGAGAAGGCCGCGTCCTCGGCCGTGACAGGCGTGCCGTCGTGGAAGGAAGCGCCCGTGCGGATCCTGAATTCCCAAACCAGCGGCGCCTCGGCCAGCCGCCAGCTTTCGGCCAATCCCGGAAGCAGCTCCTCGCGGTCGCCGATGCGCACGAGCGAGTCGAAGATATGCATGCGTACGTCGACGTTGGCGCCGAGCTCCTGCGCATGCGGATCGATATAGGTGGGTTCGGTGGAGACGCCGACCCGCAGCTCGGCCGCGGATGCGGCGCCCGAGCAGAAGAGGAAGATCGCGAAGATCGCGCGGCGGAGTTGCATGGCGTTTCTCCCTTGCGGCGGCGGAACGGGTCCGGGCGCGCCTAGAGTGCGTTCGGACTGTTCACCATGCAAGCGCCTTGCCCGGCGCCGACCCGTCAGCGGAGAGAGGGAAGGTCCAGCCCGCGTTCATGCGCGCACGCAATCGCCTCATCGTAGCCGGCATCGGCGTGGCGCATGACGCCGGTCGCCGGGTCGTTCCACAGCACGCGCTCGACGCGGCGCGCCGCCTCGTCCGTACCGTCGCAGACGATCACCATGCCGGAGTGCTGCGAGAAACCCATGCCCACGCCGCCGCCGTGATGCAGCGAGACCCACGTCGCTCCGCTCGCGCAATTGAGAAGCGCATTGAGCAACGGCCAGTCGGAAACCGCATCCGAACCGTCCTTCATGGCCTCGGTTTCGCGGTTCGGGCTGGCGACCGATCCGGAATCGAGATGGTCGCGCCCGATGACCAGCGGCGCCTTGAGTTCGCCCTTTCGGACCATCTCGTTGAAGGCGAGGCCGAGGCGGTGGCGGTCGCCCAGCCCGACCCAGCAGATGCGCGCGGGCAGCCCCTGGAACTTGATGCGCGTGCGCGCCATGTCGAGCCAGTTGTGGAGGTGCTTGTTGTCCGGCAGCAGCTCCTTCACCTTCGCGTCGGTGCGGTAGATGTCCTCCGGATCGCCCGACAGGGCCGCCCACCGGAACGGGCCGATGCCGCGGCAGAAGAGCGGGCGGATATAGGCCGGCACGAAACCGGGGAAAGCGAAGGCGTCCTCGACACCTTCCTCGCGGGCGACCTGGCGGATGTTGTTGCCGTAGTCGAGCGTGGGCACGCCCATGCGGTGGTAGGCGAGCATCGCGCGCACGTGCTCGGCCATCGATTTGCGCGATGCCTTTTCAACCGACTTGGGGTCGGACTCGCGCGCGGCTTCCCACTGGGCGAGCGTCCAGCCGCGCGGCAGGTAGCCGTTGACCGGGTCGTGCGCCGAAGTCTGGTCCGTGACGGCATCGGGCCGGATTCCGCGCTTGAGCATCTCGGGCAGAATGTCCGCGGCGTTGCCGAGCAGGCCCACGGAAACCGGTTTGCGCGTCCGCACGCTGTTCTCGATGATCGCCATGGCCTCGTCGAGCGTATCCGCGCGGCGGTCGACATAGCCGGTCTTCAGGCGCATCTCGATGCGGCTCGGTTGGCATTCGATCGCGAGGCACGAGGCGCCGGCCATCGTGGCGGCCAGCGGCTGCGCGCCGCCCATGCCGCCGAGGCCCGCGGTCAGGATCCAGCGGCCCGCGAGATCGCCGCCGTAATGGCGCCGGCCGACCTCGACGAACGTCTCGTAGGTGCCCTGCACGATCCCTTGCGTGCCGATATAGATCCACGAACCGGCCGTCATCTGGCCGTACATCATCAGGCCCTTGCGATCGAGTTCGTGGAAATGGTCCCAGGTCGCCCAGCGCGGCACGAGGTTCGAGTTGGCGATCAGGACGCGCGGCGCGTCCGCGTGCGTCCGGAAGACGCCGACGGGCTTGCCCGACTGCACGAGAAGTGTCTGGTCGTCCTCCAGTGCCTTCAGCGCGGCGACGATCCGGTCGAACGCTTCCCAGTTGCGCGCCGCACGTCCAATGCCGCCGTAGACGACCAGTTCGCCCGGGCGCTCGGCCACTTCGGCATCGAGATTGTTCATCAGCATGCGAAGGGCCGCTTCGGTCTGCCAGCTCTTCGCGGTGCGTTCGGGCCCGCGCGGGGCGCGGATACGGCGTTCGTTGTCGATGCGCGTCGTCATCGTTCCTCCGTGGACCGACCGCGGTGCACGCGTGCGTGCAGCGGGTTGAAGCCGAGACGGTAGACCAGTTCGGCCGGCCGCTCGATGTTCCAGATCGCAAGATCGCACCACTTGCCGGCTTCGAGCGTGCCCGTCTGGGCGAGAAGGCCGAGTGCGCGCGCGGCCTCGCGGGTGACGCCGGCAAGGCATTCCGCGACCGTCAGCCGGAAAAGCGTGGCCGCCATGTTCATCGCCAGAAGCAAGGACGTCATCGGCGAGGTGCCGGGATTGCAGTCCGTCGAGACGGCCATCGGCACGCCCGCGCGACGCAGGGCCTCGACCGGCGGGAGGCGCGTTTCGCGCAGCACGTAGAACGCGCCCGGCAGCAGCACGGCGACCGTTCCTGCCGTCGCCATCGCCGCCACGCCCGCCTCGTCGGTCCATTCCAGATGGTCGGCGGACAGCGCCTTGTGGCGCGCGGCGAGCGCCGCCCCGCCGAGATTGGAGAGCTGGTCGGCGTGCAGCTTCACGGCAAGCCCGAGTTGGGCGGCAGTCGCGAACACGCGTTCGATCTGGGCGGGGCTGAAAGCGATTCCTTCGCAGAATCCGTCGACCGCATCGGCAAGCCCTTCGCGGGCGACGGCGGGCAGCATCTCCGCGCACACGCGCGCGATGTAGGCATCCTTGTCGCCGTTCGCTTCCGGCGGCATTGCATGCGCGCCGAGGAACGTCGTGCGGACCGTCACGTCGCGCGCCCGTCCCAGCGCGCGTGCGGCACGCAGCATGCGCGCTTCGCTCGCGGTGTCGAGACCGTAACCCGATTTGATCTCGACGGTCGTGGCGCCTTCGGCGATCAGCCGGTCGAGGCGGGGAAGCGATGCCGCGACGAGGGCGGCCTCGTCGGCCGCGCGCGTCGCGCGCATCGTCGATGCGATGCCGCCGCCCGCGCGCGAAATCTGTTCGTAGGTGGCGCCTTCCAGGCGCATCTCGAATTCCGCCGCACGATCTCCGGCGAAGACGAGATGGGTGTGGCAATCGATCAGGCCGGGCGTGACCCAGCGGCCCGCGCAATCGATCCGCTCGACCGCGTCCATCGCGGGGGCGACCGATGCGGCGCCTGCATAGACGATGCGTCCGTCCCGGCACGCGACGATGCCGTCGTCGATGCCGGCAGCATCGGCTGCCAGCGGCAGCAGGCGCGCGTTCGACCAGATGCGATCGGCCCTTAGCATCGCCTGACTGTCTGTCACACGGATGCGGGGCGGATCAAGACGGTGGCGTGCATGGGGCCATAAACGCGACGCGCCCCG
>JAYRKO010000370.1:0-3483 GCA_041905745.1 Tagaea sp.
CCGTGATCGACATGGACGACGAGATCCCCCTCGCCCAGCGCCGACGCCTCGGTCAGGAAATTCTCGGGCCGGCGGCGCTTGCGGGCCGCGCGCACCAGCCGGTCGCCGAGCACGTCCTGCTCGGTGATGGCGGCGAGCGTGTCCGTCGTGAAGCCGTTCTCGAGGCCCAGCACCGTCGTCGCGACGACCTGCTGGGGTAGCGTTTCGAGTTCGGCGTAATCCTTGACGGCCGCCGTTTCGCTCACGCCGTGTTCGTGCAGAAGATGCGCGAGCCGCTCGCGCGAACCGGCCGAATAGGCGCAGACCAGCACGCGCCGACCCGCGGCCCGCTCGGCCGCCACGCGCGTGCGCACCGCGTCGAACAGGTTCGTATCCGTCTTCGCCCGGTCGGCCGAGAAATCGACGCCGCCGCGCCCGCCCGCATCGATGCAGTCCGCCGCCACCGGTCGCGCGAAGGGCGTGAGCGCCACGAGCGCGCGCTCGGCAAGCTTCGCCGCCCATTCCTTGGGTTTCAGGTAAAGCTCGTCGGGGGCGAGCGGGTTGTAGCTCGTCGCCGTTTCGCCGAACTTGTCGGCCGTCTGTCCCTTGCGGAACGCTTCGCGGGCGAGCTGGCGGGCCTGGTGGAATTCGTCGATCTGCTCGAAACGCGCCGTCACCGCCTCGTCGGCCTGCGCGTCGAGGCTGACGACGGCGTTGGGCACGTAGTCGAACAGCGTTTCGAGGCCGTCATGGAACAGCGGCAGCCAGTGCTCGAGGCCCGCGTAACGCTGTCCGGCCGAAACGGCGGCATAGAGCGCGTCGCGGTCGTCGGCGGCGCCGAAGCGTTCGCGATAGCCCAGCCGGAAACGCTCGATCGACGCGGGGTCCAGCAACACCTCGCTGACCGGCTTCAGTGCGAAGGCGTCGAGCTTGCCAGTACTCTTCTGCGACATCGGGTCGAAGCGCCGGATCTGTTCGATCGTTTCGCCGAACAGGTCGATGCGCACCGGCTCGCCCAGCCCCGGCGGAAACAGGTCGACGATGCCGCCGCGCAGCGCGTATTCGCCGGGCTCGCGCACCGTTTCGGCGCGCCGGTATCCGTCGCGCACGAGGAAGGCGGCCAGTTCGTCGAGCTTCAGCCGTCCACCCACCTTCGCGGCGAACACGGCATCGGCGAAGCGTGCGCGGGCGGGTACGCGCTGGGTGATCGCGTTGACCGTGGTCAGCACGATCCGGCGGCCGGTCTTGGCATCGGTCGGCTGGGCGAGATCGACGAGCGCGTCGAGCCGGCGGCTGACGACCTCGCCGTTTGGCGAAACGCGGTCGTATGGCAGGCAGTCCCAGGCCGGGAATCCGACGATCCGGGCCGGTGCGCCGGCGAAGGCCAGCGCCTCGGCCAGCGTGGACACGCGCGCATCGTCGCGCGCGACGTGGATCACGTCGTGCCCGGCGCGCAGCAGCGCCGCCAGAACCCCGGCATCGACGCCCGGCGGGGCCCCGGCGACTTCGAGGCGCTTGCCGGTTGCCAGTTTGTTTTCAAACGATAATTGAAGCAATGGCTTACAGGGGGAGTTTGAAGTTGATCAGCAGCTTGAGGACGTCGCTGTCGTACTCGGCCGGCGGGTCGGCGCGGCCCATCGCCCAGTCGAGGATATTCGGATCGCCGGCCGTCAGAAGCTTTTCGTACGTTTCGAGCTGACGGTCGTCGAAACCCGGCACGTGGGCGCGCGCGAACGCGCCCAGAAGGATGTCGGTTTCCTTCATGCCCGTGTAAACGCTGCGATGGATCAAGCGCTTGCGGCGCGCTTGCGAAGATTCGTTCATGGCGGACCGGCTGGAATCGGGGCATGGATATAGCCGGTCCAGCCGCCCCATGTCACCCCGCTGCCGGAGCCTTGCTCCCATGCGTCCGTCGATCCTGTTCCCGGTCTTTGCCGACGTCCGCACGCTGCCCGGCGTGGGGCCGAAGATTGCCCCGCTCGTCGAGCGGGCGGCCGGGCCGCATCTTGTCGACCTGCTGTGGCATCTGCCGACCGGACTGGTCGACCGGCGCTTTTCGCCGCGCGTCGCCGAGGCGCCGTCGGGCGTCGTCGTGACGTTGCGCCTCAAGGTCGTCGCCCATGCCAAGCCGCGCACGCCGCGCCTGCCCTACAAGGTGCGCTGCGAGGACGAGTCCGGCCCCATCGATCTCGTCTTCTTCCATGCGCGCGGCGACTATCTGGAAAAGCAGCTGCCGGTGGGCGAGACGCGCGTGGTCAGCGGCCGCGTGGAGCGGTACCGCGACGACGTGCAGATGGCGCATCCCGACCACATCGTCACGTTGGACAAGTTCGACGAGGTCGCGACGGTCGAGCCGACCTACGGTCTCACCGCCGGCCTGTCGCCCAAGCTGCTCGCTAAAGCCATCCGCACGGCGATTTCCAAGGCGCCCGAGCTTCCCGAATGGACCGATGCGGCGCTGGTGGCGCGCGAAGGGTGGCCGACCTGGCGCGCGGCGGTCGAGCGCGCGCACGCTCCGCTCGACGATGCCGACACGAAGCCCGAAACGCCGTGGCGGCGGCGCCTCGCCTACGACGAACTGCTCGCCAACCAGATGGCGCTGACGCTCGTGCGGCTGGCGCAGAAGCGGCGCAAGGGGCGCGCGCTCAAGGGCGACGGGCGTTTGCGCGAAAAGGTGCTCGACGCCCTGCCCTTCAAGCTGACCGGCTCGCAGCTTCAGGCACTGGCCGAAATCCTCGGCGACATGGCGGCCGCCGGGCGCATGCAGCGCCTTCTGCAGGGCGACGTCGGCAGCGGCAAGACGGTCGTGGCGTTCCTCGCGATGCTCAACGCCGTCGAATGCGGCAAGCAGGCGGCGCTGATGGCGCCGACCGAAATCCTCGCACGCCAGCATTTCGACACGATCAGGCCGCTGGCCGATCTCGCCGGCATCGAGGTTGCCGTGCTGACGGGCCGCGACAAGGGCAAGGCGAAGGCCGCGACGATCGAAGGTCTCGCCGCCGGGCGCATCAAGGTCGTCGTCGGCACGCATGCGCTATTCGAGGAAAGCGTCGAATTCGACGATCTGGGTCTTGCGGTCATCGACGAGCAGCACCGCTTCGGCGTCCACCAGCGCGTCGCGTTCGCCGCGAAGGGCCTGTCGGAAGACGGCGAGGTCGACACGCTGGTCATGACCGCCACGCCCATCCCGCGCACGCTGGTCATGTGCGCCTACGGCGACATGGACAGCTCGAAGCTTCCCGAGAAGCCGCCGGGCCGCAAACCCATCAAGACCGTGGCGATCCCGCTCGAGCGCATGGACGACGTGATCGAGGGCATCGCCCGGCAGATCGACCGGGGTGCGCGCGTCTACTGGGTCTGCCCGCTGGTCGAGGAGAGCGAGGTGGTCGATCTCGCGGCCGCCACCGACCGGCACGTTGCACTCGCCGAGCGGTTGGGCGCGCACCGCGTCCATCTGATCCACGGCAAGCTCAAGGCCGCGCAGAAGGATGCCGCGATGGCCGC
>JAYRKO010000371.1:0-3464 GCA_041905745.1 Tagaea sp.
TATCGAACCGCATTCCCGTCGCGACCGCGCGCGTGGGCGCCACCGGCGGCCTTGCCGTGGCGTTGACCGACGTCCTCGCGCGGCGGGACGCGCTGTGGATCGGCTGGAACGGCGAAATCGCCGACGAGCCGGGGCCGCCTTCGAGCCGCCGACTGCGCCGCACCGAAGTGGTCGGTTTCGGACTGACGCCGGACATGCACGCCGGCTTCTACGCCGGCTTCGCCAACGGCGTGCTGTGGCCGCTGTGCCATTACCGGCTCGGCCTCGTCGACTATCACCGCGAGAACTATGCGGTCTATTGCGCGGCCAACGAACGCTTCGCGGAATTCGTGCGCGCGCGGCTGTCGCCGACCGACACGCTGTGGGTCCACGACTACCATCTGATCCCGCTCGCCCGTGCGCTGCGCCGGCTCGGCGTGACGAACCGCATCGGCTTCTTCCTGCATATTCCGTGGCCCGCACCGGAGGTCTATCGCAGCCTGCCGGTCCACCGGGACCTCGCCGAAGCGCTGGCGCATTACGATCTCGTCGGCTTCCAGACCGACTCCCATGTGCGCCAGTTCACCGACTATCTGGGAGTGGCCGAAGGAACGACGGTCGAGGCCTTCGGCCGGTGCTTCGAGATCGGCGCTTTCCCGATCGGCATTGACACGCGCCAGTTCGCCGATATGGCAGCCAGGTCGGCCGTCGGCGAAGCCGGCGCGCGGATCGCGGAGAGCACGGGCGACAGCGCGCTGGTAATCGGCGTCGACCGTCTCGACCATTCCAAAGGTCTGCCCAACCGCATCGCCGGCTACGGCAGCTTCCTCGCCGGCCATCCCGAATGGCACGGCCGCGTGCAGTATCTGCAGATCGCGCCCGTCTCGCGCGCCGACGTGGCGAACTATCGTGCACTTCGCCGCGAACTCGACGCGATGGCGGGCCGGCTCAACGGCAAATACGCCGAGTTCGACTGGACGCCGCTGCGCTACCTGAACCGCGGCTATCCGCGCAAGGCGCTGGCGGCGTTCTACCGGCAGGCGCGCGTGGGGCTCGTCACGCCGCTTCGCGACGGCATGAACCTCGTCGCGAAGGAGTTCGTCGCCGCCCAGCACGCCGCCGATCCGGGCGTCCTCGTGCTGTCGGAGTTTGCGGGAGCAAGCGCCGAGCTTTCGGGCGCGCTCAAGGTCAATCCCTACGACGTCGACGCGATCGCCGAAGCCGTGGCGCACGGGCTTTCCATGCCGCTCGACGAACGCATCGCACGCTGGAAGACGGACTATGCGAGCGTCGAGGCGAACACGGCCGCGGCCTGGGCGCACCGTTTTCTCGACGCGCTCGCCGCACCGCCGGCGCTCATCGCCGCCTGAAGCGCAGGATCGTCGCCTTGCGGCCTTCCTTGCGCGCCTTGGCGGCGTAGCGCGTTTCGATCGCGTCCGGCGGGTAGAGCCGCCAGTCGTCGGCCGTGCGCGCCGTCCATTCGAACGCGGGATGGAGCGGCACGCGTTCGAGCATCCACGTCAGATAGGGTTCGTCGTCCGTCGCCAGACGCAGCTCGCCGCCGGGAACCAGCAGGCGCGCGGCTTCGTCGAGGAACGGCTTCTGGATCAGGCGGCGCTTGTGGTGACGCTGCTTGGGCCACGGGTCAGGATGCAGCACGAACAGCTTTTCGAGCGCGCCGTCGGGCAGGGTCGGCAGCAGGTCGCGCGCATCGCCCTGATAGAGCCGCACATTCGAAAGGCCGCGCGATTCGATGTGCTGAAGCGCCGAGACGACGCCGTTGACGAACGGCTCGGCGCCGATCAGGGCCACGTCGGGATTGTTCGCGGCCTGGTGCGCCAGATGCTCGCCGCCGCCGAAGCCCACCTCGAACCACAGCGCGCGCGGCGCGAAACCGAACAGCGCCGGAACGTCGAGACGCCCGCCCGGTGCGGGCAACGCCAGCGCGAAGCGCGGCAGCGCGTCGGCCACGAGGTTCTTCTGGTTGGGCTTGAGCTTGCGGCCGCGCCGCCGGCCGTAGGAATGGAGAAGGCGCCGGGCTTCGCCCGGCGCCTCGCCATTTCCGTCCTTCTCGTCCGGAGCGCTCAACGCGCGCCGAATGCCGAACGCAGGTCCTTCACCAGATCGGTGCGCTCCCACGAGAAGCCGCCGTCCTTCTCCGGCTTGCGGCCGAAATGGCCGTAGCTCGACGTGCGGCGGTAGATCGGCTTGTTGAGGCCCAGATGCTCGCGGATGCCGCGCGGCGTCAGGTTGACGAGCTCCTGCAGGATCTTCGAGAGCTTGTTCTCGTCCGCCCGGCCCGTGCCGTCGGTGTTGACGTAGACCGAAAGCGGCTTCGCCACGCCGATGGCGTAGGAGAGCTGGATCGTGCAGCGGTCGGCGAGGCCGGCCGCGACGACGTTCTTGGCGAGATAGCGCGCGACGTAGGCGGCCGAGCGGTCGACCTTCGTCGGGTCCTTGCCCGAGAACGCGCCGCCGCCGTGCGGGGCGGCACCGCCGTAGGTGTCGACGATGATCTTGCGGCCCGTGAGGCCGCAGTCGCCGTCCGGACCGCCGATGATGAACTGGCCCGTCGGGTTCACGTAGAACTCGTTCTTCGGGATCTTCCAGCCCTTCGGCAGGACCTTCTCGACGTAGGGACGCACGATCTCGCGCACGTCGTCCTGGTCGACCTTGGCCGAGTGCTGCGTCGAGACGACGATGGCGGTCGCCTCGACCGGCTTGCCGTTGACGTAGCGCAGCGAGACCTGGCTCTTCGCGTCGGGCTCGAGATACTTCTCCTTGCCCGAGTGGCGCGCTTCGGCCATCAGCTTCAGGATGTTGTGCGAGTACTGGAGCGGAGCCGGCATCAGCTCTTCGGTCTCGTTCGTCGCGTAGCCGAACATGATGCCCTGGTCGCCCGCACCCTCGTCCTTGTTGCCCTTGGCGTCGACGCCCATGGCGATGTCGGCGGACTGGCCGTGCAGCAGCACCTCGACCTTGGCCTTCTTCCAGTGGAAGCCCTTCTGCTCGTAGCCGATCTCGCGAACGGCACCGCGCGCGAGCGCCTCGACGACCTTGGCGTTGACCTTGCCGTTGGCCAGCATGGGCGCCTTGGGGCCGCACTTGCGCTTGTCGAGGCGGACCTCGCCGGCGATCACGATCCGGTTCGTCGTGACGAGCGTTTCGCACGCGACGCGGGCGTAGGGATCGAGGCCGAGGAAGGCGTCGACGACGGCGTCGGAAATGCGGTCCGACACCTTGTCGGGGTGACCTTCGGACACGGACTCGCTGGTGAAGACGTACTCGCCCTTGCGCATGGGCCAACCTCCGGAACGGGAACGCGGGACGCGGCACTGCGCCGCTTTGCGGACATCGAAACGCGCCTGACCGGCCCGCCATTCCAAAATGGCGGCCGGCGCAGGCCCGAATGCGGGCGTCTTGTGGCAAGGTTCGCCCCTGCCGTCAATATCGAAGGAATTGGGCGGGTTTTTAGGTCTTTTGGG
>JAYRKO010000372.1:0-3454 GCA_041905745.1 Tagaea sp.
GTTCCTTGGGCATGCCCTTGAAGGTCTGCCGCAGCAGGAAGATGCCGAAGGCCGACGCCATATAGGGCAGCGCCATCGCCAGGATCGTATCGACAAGTCCGAGCGAGGACATGGTCAGGTAATTCTCAACCAGCAGCACGTCCGGCATGATCATCAACTGGACGAGAACGAGCGAGAAGGCGACGTCGCGCCCTGCGAATTCGAAGCGCGCGAAAGCATAGGCGGCAAGCGTTACCAGCACGACCTGCCCGGCAAGCACGAGCGAGACGAGCGCGAAGGTATTGAGGAAATAGCGCGCAAACGGTGCCGCTTCCCATGCCTTCTCGAAATTTGAAAGCGTCAACGGCGCGTCGATCGCGAAGCGCGACGCGAATTCCGGCGGATGGAAAGCCGCCCAGATGCAATAGACGAGGGGGGCAATCCACACGATCGCCAGCGTCCACGCACCCAGCGCCTCGAGAGATCTGGGAATGCCGCGTGCGGCGATCATCGATAGTGGATCCGCTTTTCGAGCACGAGGAACTGGAACAGGGCCAAACCGGCCAGGACCGCAAGCAGCACGACGGTCAGCGTGGCGGCGTAGGCCGTATCCCAATAGCGGAACGCAATGTCGTAGACGTAGGACAGCAGCAGTTGGCTCGCATTGTTCGGGCCGCCGCCGGTCAGCGCGATCACGTGATCGACGAGCCGGAAAGCGCCGATCACTGCGTTTACAAGAACGAACAGCGTCGTGGGCATCAGCAGAGGGAAGGTGACTCGGCGGAAGAACGTCAAGCGACTGCAGCCTTCGATCGACGCCGCTTCGGCGAGATTGGGGGACATCTGCTGGAGGGCCGCGAGATAGAAGATCATGAAGAAGCCGGCCTCTTTCCACACGGTCATCACCATCAGGCAATAGAGGACCGAATCCGGATTGCCGAGCCAGTTCGTCGCGCCGAAGCCGAGTGCGCGCGCGATCTGGTCGATGAGGCCGTAGTCGGGCGTGTAGAAGAAAAGCCAGATGTTGGCGACCGCGATCATCGGCAGGACGGTCGGCGTGAAGTAGGCAAGGCGCAGCCACGACTGGCCGACGAGCTTCTCGTTGACCCAGATCGCCATCAGCATGGCGAGCACGACGGAAACGGGGATCGTGCCGAGTGCGTAGATCAGGTTGTTCTCGACGGCCTGCCAGAAGACGGGGTCGTCGAACATGCCCTCGTAATTGTCCAGGCCGACATAGACGGCCGGGCGATTGCCCTTGGGCGTCGAAAAGAAGCTCGCATGGATGGTCGCAAGTGCGGGCCAATGTGTGAAAGCGACGAGCAGCACGAATGCCGGCAGCAGCAGCAGCCAGCCGTAGAGCGTTGCCTTCGCGCGGGTCATGAGGCGGCGGAAGCGGGGGGCAGGCCGTCGCGGCCCGCCCCCTAATCCCGTCAGCGCTGGAACGGGCGCAGCAGGCGCGTCGCCTCGCGCTGCGCTTCGTCCATGGCCGCCTTCGGCGTCTTGGTGCCGACGATGGCGGCCTGCAGGCCGTCGTTGAGCGCCTTGGTGACGCGCTGGTTGTCGTGCGTCGAGAGTTCCGCCCACGCATACTTGAGCTGGTCGCGCGCGACCGCTGCGGGCGGGAATTTCGCGACATACTCCTTCATGCGTGTCGTTTCGAACGCGTCGGGCCGCACCGCAACGTAGCCGGTGTCGATGCCCCACTGGGCCGCGCGCTCGGGGTCCGTTGCGAAGCGCACGAACTTCATGATCGCCTGGCGTTCCGCCGGCGTCGTCTTCTTGAACATGTAGAAGTTTCCGCCGCCGGTCGGCGAGCCGAACTGCACGCCGGCAGGCAGCATCGCGACGCCGAACGGGAACTTCGCGTTGTCGCGCACGTTCGTCAGGTTGCCGGTCGTCGTCCACATCATCGCGATCTTGCGTTCGAAGAAGTCGCGCGGCGTGGTGCCCCACTCGGTGACGCCCGGCGGGTGCACCTTGTGCTTGGCCGAAAGGTCGACGTAGTACTGCAGCGCTTCGACGACCTTCGGGTCATTGAACGACGTCTTGTTGCCCGCCGAATTCATGAGGCGGACGTTGTTCTGCGTCGTCAGACCCTGGAACAGCCAATAGGGAAAGCCCGAAGACGGAATCTGGATGCCCCACTGGATCGTATTGCCGGCGGCATCGCGCTTCGTCAGCTTCTTGGCGAACTCGACCTGTTCGGCCCAGTTCTTCGGCGGCGTTTCGGGATCGAGGCCCGCTTCCTTGAACAGATCCTTGTTGTAGTAGAGCACGATCGTGGAGCGCTGGAACGGGATGCCCCAAGTCTTGCCGCCCGTCTGGCTGTTCTCCATGAAGGCCTTGTAGAAGCCGCCGAGCCACTTCTTGTCGGCATCCGACTTCAGCATGTCGTCGAACGGGACGATGGCGTCCTCGTCGATCAGCGTGAACATGTCGGTCGACAGAAGGATCGCGAAATGCGGCGCCTCGTTGCTCTTGAGCGCCGTCAGCGTCTTGGCGATCGTATCCTGATAGGAGCCGGTATAGACCGGTTCGATCTTGATGCCGGGGTTTGCCTTCTCGAAATCCGACGCCATGGTGTCGATCAGCTTGGTGATCGGGCCGCCGACGGCGACGGGATAGTAGAAGGTGAGCTTGGTCTGCTGGGCGAGCGCGTCGCCCGCACCGAGGCCGGCGGCGAGTGCCACGGCGCCGGCCAGCAGCGTCCTGCGTATCGGATTCATCTTCGTTGCTCCCTTGGCTTCGGTTATCTGGCGTTAGTCCGGGCATCGACGCGATGCCCGGTCGAAATTTCGAATACGTGCTGACGATCGCGCGCCCAATCGAGCGAGACGCCGTCGCCGACGGCGAAACGCGCATGGCCGGGCAGGCGCGCAACGACGGTCTGGCTTCCGACGCGGCAGGCCACCAACGTGTCGGCCCCGAGATACTCCACCGTCTCGACGCGCGCGTCGCCGCCGGCGGCGGCGGCGATGTCTTCGGGCCGGATGCCGACGGCAAGGCCGGGGCGCGCCTCGACGATCGCCGGTCCGGCGGTCCCATCTATCGCGCCGCTCGGCGTCAGGCCGATGACGTTCATCGGCGGCGTGCCGAGAAAGCGCGCGGCGAAGATCGTGCGCGGCGTGCCGTATAGCGCGTCGGGCGCGCCGTCCTGCTCGACCTGTCCGCCGTTCAGCAACACGACCTGATCGGCCATCGTCATCGCCTCGACCTGATCGTGCGTCACATAGAGCATCGTGATGCCGAGGCGGCGCTGCAATTCCCGGATTTCCAGCCGCATCTCCTGACGCAGTTGCGCGTCGAGGTTCGAGAGCGGCTCGTCCATGAGGCAGACCGGCGCATGCGCGACGATGGCGCGTCCGAGCGCGACGCGCTGCTGCTGGCCGCCGGAAAGCTGGGAGGGCTTGCGTTCGAGCAGGACGCCGAGGCCGAGCAGATCGCTCGCTTCGGCGAGGCGCTTGGCGCGTTC
>JAYRKO010000373.1:0-3450 GCA_041905745.1 Tagaea sp.
CATTCGCGCGCGCGACCAGCCGGCACAGCATCGCGGACGCCGAAGCGCGCCTTAAAGCGATGCGCAGCCCCTTCCTGAAGATCGGTCTTCAGATGTGCCTCGACGGCACGTCGATCGACGACATCCTGAACGTGATGAACTGGCGCGTTCAGAAATTCGCCGAGCAGGAAGGTCTCCCGGCGCGCTTCTACCGCACCCTCGCGGGCTTCGCGCCGGCGTTCGGCCTGCTGGCCACCCTCACCGGCCTCATCGGGATGATGGCAAAGCTCGGTTCGTCCGACGTCCGGGCCGTCGGTTCGAGCATGGCCATCGCGCTGCTCGCGACATTCTACGGCCTGATCCTCGCCAACCTGATCTTCAAGCCCATTGCCATCAAGCTCGAGCAGCGCACCCAGCGCCGCATCCAGATGCTCAACGTAATGCTCGCCGGGATCGTCTTGCTGCGTGTGGGGAAATCCCCGACGATGATCCAGGATTCGCTCGAAGCCATGCTGCGCGAGGTTCACGACGAGGTCGGCAATGCCGATTGACGCGCAGAACCCACCCGCCGACGCCCGACCAGACAGGGCGCTCGAAGCAGCCGATCAGCCCGTGTTCAGCGATATGGACGCGCGCACCTTGTTCCGCTCGGCGACGCGCGGCTCCGGCGGTCTCAATTTCCAGAGCTCGTCGACCGCAAAGGGCGAGGAAGGCGAAGGCGATCTCTGGCTGATCAGCTACGCCGACATGATGACGCTTCTCTTTGCGGTCTTCGTCATCGTCGTCTCGATCGTCGGGTTGGCGCCCCAAGATGCATCCGGCCCGCGCGTCGCCGCGCCGACGGTCGAAGTTCCCGCTCCGCTCGATCTGCGCCCGCTCGACACGCCGATTTTTCTCGGCGAATCCGAAACCGCCGGGTTTCTGGCGCCGCGCGTCGGACATGCATTGCCCGGCGCCGCTTCCAAGACGGAACCTGCCGGCCAGCCGGCGACCGATCGGAGCGACGATCCCGACGGGATCGCTGTCTATCGAAGGTCCTCGCCGCCGGGCTCGATCGGCGCGAAGTATCTGGCAAGCGTCGGTCTCGACGGTCTGGCCGCATTCGACGAAACGGCCGCGACGGTCCGGCTCGCCATCACGACGCGCGCGCTCTTCGATCCCGGCGATGCGCAAGAAGTCGGCGGCGACGGACGGCGCATTCTCGCCCGAATCTATCCCATTCTGGCGACGCAGCGCGCAGTCGCCGTGGAAATCGTAGCTGCGAATTGGTCGGCCGGATCGGCGCGTGCAGGCGCTGTTGCGCGCGTGCTTTCTGACCTCGGGATTCCGTCGAAGTCGATCTCGCTTAATATCCGCGTCGATCCGGACGAAGGTTCGGGCCGGCACATCGTTCTGTCGTGGGGGAAGTCGTGAACGCAGCTGAGTATCTCGGAAAAGTCGGCGCCGGACTTCTTCTCGACGCGCGCGGAACGGTCGCTTCGAACTCCGAAAAGCTCGACCGATTCTTCGCGCAGTTCGCCGACGACCATCTGCGCGGCGCGGAACACCGTTTCGTGACGGTTGCGCCCCGCGTCTATCTGCTGCTGGTCGACCCGAGCCATTCCGCCGCAGCGGCAACCCTCGGCGCCGATCTTGCGCGCTGCGCCGAGCATCTGGGTTTCGGAAGCCTCGTTCACAGGCTTTACCGCCTGCCGGCCGAGCGCAAACACCTCGCCGAAGCGATTGCGGAGACGCGCGCAGCGCCCGTCGCCAACGGCACCGACGCCGCTGCGGATCCCTCGGGACGCCTCGATACGCTCCTGTCAGGCCTCGACCTTACCCATTTCACGCACGAGCGCCCCGTCTACGGGCTCGACGACAAGCACGACGTTGTCCGTTTCCACGACCTCGAAATCGACCTGAAAGCGATCGGTGAAGCTATCGGTGTCGGGATCGCCGGAAATCCGGCGCTGGTCGACAGGGCCAGCACGCTCGTTGAGCGGCGCATCCTGCGGGATCTGCCGGTATCGGCGCGCGCGCGCAATGTTCCCATCTGCGTCCATTTCCATTCGCGGTTTGCCGAAAGCGATTTCTTCGAGAAGGCGATCGGCGATATGCCGGCGTTGGCCAAAAACAGGCTCGTGCTCGATTTTTCGGCTGGCGACGTGGTCGCGAACGAAGGCCGTATCGGCGTGTTTTTCGAAAAGCTCCATGCGGCCGGCATTTCGATCTCGGTTTCTCAGGTCGAATGGGCCCGTGCAGATGCTCTTGCGCCGTTTGCGCCGCGTGTCACCTGGTTCAAGGGCAGCATTGCGAAGGATGCGCCTGTGGCGCACGGTCTCCTTGTACTCGGCGCGGCACGCTGCATCGCCGAGGGACTGGCAACGGCGGACGACGCACGGGCGGCTGCAGCGGCCGGCTTGCGGACCCTTTCGGGTCCCGGGGCGGAGGCATTCGTCGCCGCGCGGGCGAGCGCTGTGGCGCGCGGGGCCGGCGAGGCCAAGGGAACCGCGCCTGCGGAACGGAAATGATCTCTGCCACGGACATCGGAAAGCAGGCCGGGCGGGTTTCGGCCGTCCGCGGATCGACGCTCGACATCGCCTTTCCGGCGAATTCGCTTCCCGCGCTCAACGGCGGCCTGATCCTGCACACCCCGTCAGGCGACATCCTCGCCGAAGTCCACGCCCATCTCGATGCGACGACCGTCCGCGCCGTCGCGCTCGATTCGGCGACGGCCGTTGTCCACGGAACGCGCGTCGAACCCATGGATGGCCCTCTCCGCGTGCCCGTCGGGGCCGGGGTTCTGGGCCGGGTTTTCGACGCCGCCGGGCGCCCGATCGACGGCAAACCGATCGACGAGCCGACCTGGCCGATCCATCGCGCGCCCCCCGCCCTCGTCCGCCAGAAGGTCATCCCCGAACCCTTCACGACCGGGATCAAGGTCGTCGATCTGATGGCGCCGCTCGTTCGCGGCGGAAAGACGGCCATGTTCGGCGGCGCCGGCGTCGGCAAGACGATCCTCGTGATGGAACTGATGCGCTCGGTCGTGCGGCATCGGGCCGGCGTTTCCGTCTTCGCAGGCGTCGGCGAGCGCTCGCGCGAAGGTCACGAACTGATCGTTGAGGCGCGCGCGACCGGCATTGTGGATCGAACCGCCTTCGTTTTCGGACAGATGGGCGAAGCACCGGGCGCCCGGTGGCGGGCCGCCTTCTCCGCCCTCACGATGGCCGAGTATTTCCGCGACGCCTTGGGCGAGGACGTCCTGCTGCTGGTCGACAACTTCTTCCGCTACATCCAGGCCGGCAGCGAGATATCCAGTCAGCTCGGACGCTTGCCCACGCGCTCCGGCTACCAGCCGACCTTGTCGAGCGAAATCGCCGCCTTTCAGGATCGCGTCGCATCGTCGGGCGGCGCCTGCGTTACGGCGATCCTCGCGATGTACGTGCCGGCGGACGATTTCACGGATCCGGCTGTTGCGGAGACGTTCGCCCA
>JAYRKO010000374.1:0-3448 GCA_041905745.1 Tagaea sp.
CGGCGATCGTCACGCCCATCTGGCGCGCGCCCTTGGCCAGCGCCATCGTCAGGTCGGCCGGGTTGGCCTTTCCGTCGCCCGGCACCCACATCGCGCCCGTCAGGTCGTCGGTGCGCATCATCGGCCATTTCTTGCCGGCCTCCGCGGGCGTCAGCGGCTCCATGTCGACGCCGAAACCGCGCGCCATCGCCGCCTGGCGCTTCAGCGCTACCCAGCGCTCGGGTGTGCGCGCGACGTTGACCGACCCGCACTGCTTCCAGCCCGTCGCCTGCCCGGTTTCCTTCTCGAGGCTCGCGTAGAGATCGATGCCGTAGCGGCTCATCTGCGTCATCGCGCGGTTGGGGCGCATCTGCCCCACGAGCCCCGCGGCGTGCCACGTCGTGCCGCTGGTCAGGCGCGCGCGCTCGACGAGCAGTACGTCCTTCCAGCCGAGCTTGGCGAGATGGTAGGCGGTCGAACAGCCGGCGATGCCGCCGCCGATGACGACGACGCGCGCGGACGAGCGGATCCCGGCCATCTTTCCCGTCTCCTCAGTTCACGCGCGTGAGGAGCGGCTTGCCCTCGAGATGGGCGATCAGGTTGTCGACGACGAGATCGCCCATCGCCTTGCGCGTCTCGACCGTGGCCGAGGCGACGTGGGGCGCCAACACGACGTTCTCCATCGACATGAACGCGTCGGGCACGCGCGGCTCATCGGCAAACACGTCGAGGGCGGCGCCCGCGATGCGGCCGGCCTGCAGGGCCTTGATCAGCTCGGGCTCGTCCACGACCGAGCCGCGCGCGACGTTGACGAGGTAGCCCTTGGGCCCCAGCGCGTCGAGGATGCGTCCGTCGATGAGATTCTTGGTCTCCGCCCCGCCAGGCGTGATAACGACGAGCACGTCGCACCACTTGGCGAGGTCGGCGAGCGCGGCGAAATACCGGAACGGCACGCCGGCCTGCTTGTTGCGACCGTAGTAGCCGATCTCCATGTCGAAGCCGAGCGCGCGCTTGGCGATCGTCTTGCCGATGCGCCCGAGCCCGACGATGCCCATCTTCTTGTGGTGGACCGACGTCTGCAGGGCCTGCGGCGACTTGAGCCACTTGCCCTCGCGCACGTAGCGGTCGGCCTCGACGTAGCGGCGCATGATGTTGAGCATCAGCCCGATCGCCGTGTCGGCCACGCAGTCGTTCAGCACGTCGGGCGTGTTCGTGACGGCGATCTTGCGCGCGCTCGCCGCGGCCACGTCGATGCCGTCGTAGCCCACGCCGAAGCACGAGATCAGTTCGAGCTTGGGCAGCGCATCCATGATCTCCGGCCCGGTCTTGATCGAGCCGCTCCACTGGAGCATGCGCACCTTGTCCTTGAGTCCGGCGAAGAACGCCTTGCGCTCGGGCTCGGGCGGCAGCTTGTGGACGGTGAAGCGCTCCTCGAGCCGGTCGCCGCAGTTGAGCGGCAGCGGACCACCGGAGATGATGTCGGGCTTGGCGGCCATCTTGTCGGTCTTCCTTCTTCTCAGGCCTTGAAACGCTTGGCGAGCGCGTCGGCGTTGCGCACGAGCAGGCCGAAATCGGTCCCGACGGCCACGAACTGGAAGCCTTCGGACAGGCGCTTCTTCGCCTCGTCCTCGTTGCCGGTCAGGTAGCCGCCGGCCTTGCCGGCCGCGCGGATCGGCTTGATGGCGTCCGAGATCGCCTTCTGCACGTCCGGGTGCTGGAAATTGCCGAGATGGCCCATCGAAGCGGCGAGATCCGACGGCCCGATGAACACGCCGTCCACACCGTCGACGGCCGCGATCTCGCCGATGCGCGCGAGCGCCTCGGTCGTCTCGACCTGGACGAGCACGCAGATCTGGTCGTTCGCCTTCTTGAGATAGTCGGTGACGCGCCCGTAGTTCGACGCGCGTGCCGAGGTCGACACGCCGCGGATGCCCTGCGGCGGATAGCGCGTGGCGGCCACGGCCTTGCGCGCCTCGTCGGGCGTCTGGACGAACGGGATCAGCACGGTCTGGAAGCCGATGTCGAGCAGGCGCTTCAGCAGCACGGCGTCGTTCCAGGCCGGGCGGACGACCGGCGTGGCCGTGCCGCCCTTGAGCGCCTGGAGCTGGCTGACGAGCCCGGGAAGTTCGTTGGGCGAATGTTCGGTGTCGAGAAGCACCCAGTCGAAGCCGGACGAGCCGACGCCCTCGGTGCCCATGCTCGAGCACAGCGTCGACCACAAACCGATCTGCTGCTTGCCTTCCTTGAGTGCCTTCTTGAAGGCGTTGACCGGCATGTCCATTTTCGATTTCCTCCCACGAAAGACCCTATATCTACGACATTTCCGCGACAATGCGCGCGACATCTTCGGCGATCGAGGCCGACGACGTCAGGCCCGGGGATTCGATCCCGTAAAGGCCCACCATGCCCGGCACGCCGTGCGTTTCCGGACCCTGGATCACGAAATCCGGATTGGGCGCGCCCTTGGGCACGATCTTGGGCCGGATGCCGGAATAGGACGGGACGAGCGCCCCGTCCTTCAGACCCGGCCAGTAGCGCCGCACCTCGGCGTAGAACACGTCGGCGCGGCGCGGGTCGACGTCGTAGCCGATCTCGTCGATCCACTCGACGTCGGGGCCGAAGCGCGCCTGCCCGGCAAGATCGATCGTGATGTGGACACCGAGCCCGCCCTTTTCCGGCACCGGGTAGATCAGCCGCGAGAACGGCGTGCGCCCCTGCAGCGCGAAATAGTTGCCCTTGGCGTAGTGGAGCGGCGGGACCGACGCCGCCGGCACGCCGTCGATCGCGTGCGCCAGGCGCATCGCGCCGAGCCCGGCGGCATTGACGAACGTGCGCGCCTTGAGCCGCATGGGCGCCGCGCCGCCCGTTTCAAGCACGATGCCGTCGTTGGCCACGCGCCCGCCGACGACGGGCGTTTCGAACGCGAACATCGCGCCGTGCGCTTCCGCGTCGCCCTGGAAGGCGAGCATCATCGCGTGGCTGTCGACGATGCCGGTCGAGGGCGACAGCATCGCCGCCGTGCAGACGAGTTCGGGTTCCAGCCGGCGCGCCTCGGCGGCGTCGAGCATGCGCAGGTCGTCGACGCCGTTGGCCTCGCCCTGCGCCTTGAGCTTTTCCAGATAGCCGATCTGATCGGGCGTCGTGGCGACGATGAGCTTGGTGACCGCACGCGCCTCGATCCCGCGCGCGCCGCAATATTCATAGATGAATTTCTTGCCCGCCACGCAATGGCGGGCCTTCAGGCTGCCGGTCGGATAATAGATGCCGGCGTGGATGACCTCGCTGTTGCGCGAGGAGGTTTCCGTGGCGATGGCGTCGGCCGCCTCGAGGACGATGACCTCGCGCCCGGCAAGCGCAAGCCGCCGCGCGACCGCCAGACCGACCACGCCCGCGCCCGCGACGACGCAGTCGGCCGTTTCGATGTCGCTCATCCCGGTGTCGAACCCAGTTGCGGAATCGGAAAGGCACG
>JAYRKO010000375.1:0-3442 GCA_041905745.1 Tagaea sp.
AGGTCGTTGACCAGCTCGATGCGCGACCAGACCACGCGGTAGCGATGCTCGAAGAAGGGCGGCAGGCGGCGCAGCGAAATGTTGCAGTACTTGTCGATCGCCATGCCGATCACGGCGCCGCCGTGTTCGAGATACCATTTCGGATAGTCGGTGCCGCCGCCGAAAAACGACAGTCGGTAGGGTGTGCGGGAAATGATCACGGGACCGTAGGCTCCTTCGCGCGCGCGAATCGAGACGATCAATTGCCACGACGAGAAATATCACCTATATCAGTCGCTTACCAGTTCTCAGACGTATCTTTCCAAGGGAGTTCGGGGCGATGGCGGCCAAGACGCGGATTCTCGTGACGGGCGGTGCGGGCTATCTCGGCTCGACGATGATCCCCGCGCTGCTCGATGCCGGTTATGCCGTGACCGCGCTCGACAATTTCATGTTCCGGCAGGCGCCGCTGGCGCATGTGTGCGCCAACCCCGATTTCGACGTCGTGCGCGGCGACGCGCGCGACGAATCGGTGCTGAAGCCGCTTGTCGCCAAGGCCGACATCGCGATCCCGCTTGCCGCACTGGTCGGTGCCCCCTTGTGCAACGCGGACAAGATCGGCGCCGAAACGATCAATCACGGCGCCGTCGTCACGCTGCTGAAGTTGATGTCGAAGAGTCAGCGCGTGCTGATGCCGGTGACGAATTCCGGCTACGGCGTCGGCGAGAAGGGCAAGGAGTGCACCGAGGACAGCCCGCTGCGCCCCATCTCGCTCTACGGCACCACGAAGGTCGAGGCGGAGCGCGCCGTCCTCGAACGGGAGAACGCGATCTCCTTCCGGCTCGCGACCGTGTTCGGCATGAGCCCGCGCATGCGCATCGACCTGCTGGTCAACGATTTCGTCCACCGCGCCGTGACGGACCGCGCGGTCGTGCTGTTCGAGCCGCACTTCAAGCGCAACTACATCCACGTACGCGACGTCGCCAACGCCTTCCTGCACGGCATCGCGAAGTTCGACGAGATGAAGGGGCGTCCCTACAACGTGGGCCTTTCGGACGCGAACCTGTCGAAGTGGGAATTGTGCGAACGCATCAAGAAGCACGTACCGGGCTTCGTGTTCATGGAAGCGCCCATCGGCGAGGACCCCGACAAGCGCGACTACATCGTTTCCAATTCGCGCATCGAAGCGACGGGCTTCATGCCCAAGCATTCGCTCGATTCGGGCATCGCCGAGCTCATCAAGGGCTTCCGGATGATCCGGAACTCGGTCTACGGAAACGTATGAACGTCGTCGACCTCGAACTCGCGGGCCTGAAGCTCGTCGAGCCGAAGGTCTTCGGCGACGCGCGCGGCCAGTTCCTCGAAACGTGGAACGCGCAACGCTATGCGGCAGCCGGCATTCCCGGACCGTTCGTCCAGGACAATCTTTCGCGCTCGCGCCGCAACACGGTGCGCGGGCTGCACTGGCAGAACCCGAATGCGCAGGGAAAGCTCGTCTCGGTCGTCGCCGGCGCGGTGTGGGACGCGGTCGTCGACATCCGCCGCGCGAGCACTACGTTCGGCCGGTGGTTCGGCATCGAGCTGTCGGCCGACAACCGCCGGCAGCTCTGGGTGCCGCCCGGTTTCGCGCACGGTTTCGCGGTGCTGAGCGAATACGCCGATTTCGCCTACAAGGTGACGGGGCCCTACAGCCCCAAGGACGAACATGTGCTGCGCTGGGACGATCCGGCCGTCGGCATCGACTGGAAGATCGGCCGGGCCGATGCGATCCTTTCGGCGCGCGACGCGGACGCCCCCGCGCTCGCCGAAATCGCGCCCATGTAGCTGCGGCGGGCGGAACCGGATAGGCTTGCGGACGAAATGAACGGACGATCTGGCATCGTATTGGCGGGCGGGGCAGGCACGCGGCTGCATCCGGCGACGCTTGCCACGTCCAAGCAGCTGCTGCCCGTCTACGACAAGCCGATGGTCTACTACCCGCTGTCGACGCTGATGCTGGCGGGCATCCGGCGCATCCTGCTGATTTCGACCCCGGTCGACCTGCCGGGTTTCCGGCGGCTGCTGGGCGACGGGCGCGCCTGGGGGCTCGACATTTCCTATGCCGAGCAGCCGCGTCCCGAGGGGATCGCGCAGTCGCTCGTGATCGCCGAGCCGTTCCTCGACGGCCGGCCGAGCGCGCTGGTGCTCGGCGACAACCTGTTCCACGGCGAAGGGCTGTCGCGCCGCCTGCAGGCGGCGGCGTCGCGCACCGGGCCGGGCGCCACGGTCTTCGCCTACACGGTCTCCGACCCGGAGCGATACGGGGTCATCGAACTCGACGCCGAAGGGCGGCCGACGGCCATCGTCGAGAAGCCGACGGCGCCGCGCTCGAACCTCGCGGTCACGGGGCTCTATTTCTACGACGCCGATGCGCCGCGCCGGGCGCGCGCGCTCAAGCCCAGCGCGCGCGGCGAACTGGAGATCACGGATCTCAACCGCGGCTATCTCGCCGACGGGACGCTGACGGTCGAGACGCTTCGCCGCGGCAACGCGTGGCTCGATACGGGCACGCAGGACTCGCTGCTTGACGCATCGAATTTCATCGCGGCGGTCGAGCGCCGGCAGGGCCTAAAGATCGGCTGCCCGGAAGAAGTCGCCTGGCGGCAGGGTTGGATCGACGATGCGGCGCTCGCGCGCCTTGCCGAGCCGCTGCGCAAGAGCGGTTACGGCGAATATCTCCTGCGGCTCGTCGGCAGGCGCTAGGCCGGTGCGCACGATCCTCGTCACCGGCGGGTGCGGATTCATCGGCTCGGCCTTTCTGCGCCGGGTCGTGGGTGGCGGGCTTGCGCGGGCGGTCAATGTCGACAAGCTGACCTATGCCGCCAACCCCGATGCCGTCGCGCAGGTCGCGGAGCGATCGGGCTACGCGTTCATCGAGGCCGATATCGGCGATCGCGCGGCGATGCGCGCAGCCTTCGAAACGCACCGGCCCGACGCGATCGTCAATTTCGCGGCCGAAACGCATGTCGACCGTTCGATCGACGGACCGCTCGCGTTCGTCGAGACGAACGTCGCGGCGACGGCGCGCCTGCTCGTCGAGACGCTTGCCTACTGGCGCGATCTCGACTCGGCCGCAAAGGACGGCTTCCGCTTCCTCCACGTATCGACCGACGAGGTGTTCGGCGCGCTCGGCCCCGGCGATCCGCCGTTCACCGAAACGACGCCCTATGCGCCGAGTTCGCCCTATTCGGCGACCAAGGCCGCGTCCGATCATCTCGTGCGCGCGTGGTCGCACACGTATGGCTTGCCGATCGTCGTCACGAACTGCTCGAACAACTACGGCCCCTGGCAGTTCCCCGAAAAGCTCATCCCGCTGATGATCGCGCGGGCGGCGGCCGGCGAACGGCTGCCCGTCTACGGCGCGGGCCGCAACGTGCGCGATTGGCTGCATGTCGACGACCATGCCGCCGGCCTCTGGCTGGCG
>JAYRKO010000376.1:0-3441 GCA_041905745.1 Tagaea sp.
AGCACGCGCTGTGCTGGGCCATTTCCGCCTCCCCCCTCTGCACCAAGCTTTTCTGCGCGCCCGGCAACGCCGGCATCGCCGCCGTGGCCGAATGCGTGCCCGTCGGCGCCATGGATCTCGACGGGATTGTCGATCTCGCGAAGCGCGAGAAGATCGATTTCGCCGTGATCGGTCCGGAGGACCCGCTGGTCGCCGGCATCGTCGACCGGCTTGCCGCCGCGGGCATCAAGGCGTTCGGGCCCAACGCCGCCGCGGCGCGGCTGGAAGGCTCCAAGGGCTTCCTCAAGGATTTCTGCGCGCGCCACCGCATCCCCACGGCGGCCTATGCGCGCTTCACCGACCGCGACAAGGCCGTGGCCTATATCCGCGAAAGGGGCGCGCCCATCGTCGTCAAGACCGACGGGCTTGCGGCGGGCAAGGGCGTGACCGTCGCCGCAAGCGTGGACGAGGCCGTAAAGGCCGTCGACGAGGCGATGGTCGGCGGCAAGTTCGGCAAGTCGGGTGCGGAACTGGTGATCGAAGGGTTCCTCGACGGCGTGGAAGCGAGCTTCTTCGTGCTGTGCGACGGCACGAACGCGCTGCCGCTGGCGGCCGCACAGGACCACAAGCGCGTGGGCGACGGCGACACCGGCCCCAACACCGGCGGCATGGGCGCCTATTCGCCGGCCCCCGTGTTCGACGCGGGCGTCGAGAAGCGCGTGATGGACGAAATCGTGCGCCCGACGCTGGCCGGCATGAAGGCGGAAGGCGCACCCTTCAAGGGCGTGCTGTTCGTCGGCCTGATGATCGGCACGAAGGGCCCGCAGCTCGTCGAATTCAACGTGCGCTTCGGCGATCCGGAAACGCAGGTGCTGATCCCGCGCCTCAAGTCCGATCTGCTGCCCGCCCTCATCGCGTCGGCCGACGGCACGCTCGACCGCTTCGACCTGCGCTGGTCGTCCGATACGACGATGTGCGTCGTCATGGCGGCCGAGGGCTATCCGGGCGAACCGAAGAAGGGCACGGAGATCCGCGGCCTCGACGCGGCGGCGAAGGTGCCCGACGTCGTCGTCTTCCACGCCGCCACGAAGGCCGACGGGGCGCGCATCCTCGCCAATGGCGGGCGCGTGCTGGGCGTGGTGGGGCGCGGGGCCGATGCGCGCGCCGCGCGCGAGGCGGCCTATGCGGCTATCGCGAAGATCGACTGGCCGGGCGGCTTCTGCCGCTCCGACATCGGCTGGCAGGTGGTCGGCCGGAAATGAGCGCGCCCGACTACGTCTACGACGACTTGCCCGCACCCGGCACGTGGCGGGAAATCCAGCCCGGCCTGCGCTGGCTGTCGATGCCGCTGCCGTTCCCGCCCGACCACATAAACGTGTGGCTGGTCGACGACGGCGAGGCGGGTACGGCCATCGTCGATACGGGCCTGTCGCGCGACGACACGAAGGCGCACTGGCTGGCGGCGCTGGGCGAGGAAACCGTCAGCCGCGTGGTATGCACGCATTTCCATCCCGACCATATGGGCCTCGCGCACTGGCTGTGCGAGCGCTTCGACATCGAGCTGTGGACAACGCTGGGCGAGTACTACACCGCGCGCGCCATCCACGCGCAGGGCGCACCCGCCGATATCGCGCACAAGGTCGCGTTCTACCGCGCCAATGGCATCGGCGAGGACGGCATCGGCGCGTTCGCCACGCCCGAGAACCTCTACCGCCGCGGCGTGCCCGAACTGCCCGCGCACTACCGGCGCATCCACGCCGATACGCCGCTGACGCTGGGCACGGACGATTGGCGCATCCTCGTGGGCCGCGGCCACTGCCCGGAACATGCCTGCCTGCATTCGCCCGCGCGGCAGCTCGTCATCGGCGGCGACATCCTGCTGCCGCGCATCACGCCCAATATCGGCGTGTGGCCGGCCGAGCCGATGGCCAACCCGCTCGCCGACTATCTCGCCTGCCTCGACGGTTTCGCGCACCTGCCCGCCGATACGCTGATCCTGCCGGCGCACGGCTTTCCCTATCGCGGCGTGCATGCGCGCATCGCGGCGATCCGCGCGCATCACGAGGAACGGCTGGAAATCCTGATCAAGGCCGCGGGCGAACGCGCGCAGGGCCTGAGTGCCGCCGACTGCTTCAAGCTCCTCTTCCGGCGCGAGATCGGCCCGCACAATGTGGGCCTCGCGACCGGCGAGGCGCTGGCGCATCTGCATCTTCTGGAAAGCCGCGGCGCATTGTTCCGGCGCAACATCGACGGCGTATGGCGCTTCGCGCCCTAGCGCCGCGTCGCTATGCTTGTAGCGAACGCAAATCGATATAGGCCCAAAATCGAAAAAATTATTAGATCGAGAATTAGTCCGTCGACGTGCGAGTGAAACTAGACAATTGTCTTAAGTTCGATTGGTAGATCCGCTTCGTCAGACTCGCCCTTGAAAAGTAGGAGCGATGATAACTTCTGTTTAGCTTGCCGAGATGTAGCCCAATTTCGTCAATTCACGAATGCTGACGGGCCTCGCTTCTGCTTCGGTAGGAAGTTTCACGCTGGGGAACTCAACATCAAATATGGCGGAAATGCAGGATACGAACGACATCGCCTCGTTCTCGTAACCCGTACTGTTCACAGCGAACACTTTGCCGTCGGGTCCAAGCACAGGACCGCCGCTTGCGCCACCATGCACTGCCATTGATGTTTGGAAGCATGGGCCGGGTAGCATAACCCTATCTCGGCCATTCGGATGGTGCGCGACGAGGGTGCCTTGGAAAAATCTCGGCGCGAAATGAATCTCCTGCGGGCTTCCGGGCCGTACTTCTGTTAGCGGGTAAGCGTAAGTGAATATCTCGCTACCGATTTTAGGGGGCGCTAACGTGAGCGCCAATTTCAAATTCGGCGCAGTCTTGCCAGTCTGACTATGAATTGCGGCCCCGGCGATACCAACCGCAATATCCGCAACTCTATGGCGGACCGCCAACTGAATTGGGCGCTTCAGATATTGATTTCCTGGCAAGAATTGAAAAATTCCAACTGGAAGTTTTGGAACGCCATTAGCATCGAGAACGGCAAGAATGTTGTGTGCGGCTGTTACGAATAGGCCTTCTTGACCGATGAAGAAGCCAGTCCCGACTAGTTGAAACGTTTTGTCCGGAAGTTGAGTCAAAATCGGAAAAATGGCTTCTCCGGGATTTGCGAGTTCGCCGTTTTCCTTTTTTGTTGAGAAGGTGCCACTTGGAGCTTCGCCTAGAATGCGCGGCCGAAGATTCGAAGGTTCTTTCCGCATGGATCGGCTCTGCTTGTTTGAGGTTATCCCCTAGCGCCGCGCCTTGAAGAAGTCGCGCAGCAGCGTTGCCGCCTCGGCCTCGGCGATGCCGCCGTACAGCTCGGGGCGGTGGTTGCACCCGGCCTGCGCGAAGATGCGCGGGCCGTTTTCCACGCCGCCCGCCTTGGGATCGCTCGCCGCCCAGTAGAGCC
>JAYRKO010000377.1:0-3437 GCA_041905745.1 Tagaea sp.
GCCCGCCTGCAGCGGCAGGGCTATTTCGACGCGCTCGTCCATCCGCGCGTGCTGCAGGCCATATCCGGCGGCCCCAACCGCGCGATCGCGATCGCGTACATGGAATGGGCCGGCAACTGGCACAACAAGATCGTCGCCGACTGGACCGTAATCCGCGACAGGGCGAGCGCGGAGGCCTTCGTCGCGAAGATCGCCGCAATCCCCCACCAGTCCGCCAGCCGCACCTCGATCAGCGGGGCCATCGATTTCGCCGTGCGCATGTTCGAAAACAACGGCTTCGAGAGCGCGCGCCGCGTGATCGACGTTTCCGGCGACGGCCGCAACAATCAGGGCCGGCCGGCCTGGGCCGCGCGCGACGACGCCGTCGCCAAGGGCATCACGATCAACGGCCTGCCGATCCTCAGCGGCAATCCGAATTTCGGTCAGGCGCAGGAGGAAGGTCTGGCCGACCATTATCGCGACGAGGTGATCGGCGGCCCCGGCGCCTTTCTGGTCGTGGCCGAGAGCTTCGAGGCCTTCACCAACGCCGTCCTGTCGAAGCTCGTGCGCGAGGTCGCCGGCGAGGCCGCCTTCGACGCCCAGTCGGCCGACGGCGCCGGCCGGACCGCCTCCGGGCGCTAGCGCCGCCCCTTCCCAATCCCCGGCCGGTATGCGATTGACGGACGGGCAGGGAGTACGTTGCGGGATGCCGACGGACCGCATTGAAACGATGGCGGCCGCGTTCGCGGCGCTGTCGGACGGGATCATGGTTTTCGACCGCGGCCACACGCTGGTCGCGTGGAACGACCGCGCGTTCGAGTTCCTCGACCTGCCCGCCCGCTTCGCGAAGACCGGCACGCGCTTCATCGAAATCCTCGAGTTCCAGGCCGATCGCGGCGAATTCGGCCCGAACGGGCTGCAGATGGTGCGCGAGGCCAGCGGCGCCGTCTCGTTCGACGAGCCGGCGAACTTCTCGCGCATGACGCGCCAGGGCCGCTACATCGAGATCAAGCGCGACCCCATCGCGGGCGGCGGCTTCGTCGTCCTCTACATCGATCAGACCGAACGCGCGCGCGCCACGCGCAAGGCGGCGCGCGAGCAGACCCGGCTCGCCGAAGCGATGGAGGCGCTGGGCGAAGGCTTCGCGCTGCTCGACGACGAGGAACGCCTCGTCATGTGGAACCGGCGCTACGCGGAAATCTACGATCCGATCCGCGACGCGCTGAAGGAAGGCACGCGGTTCGAAACGCTGGTGCGCGCGATGGTGTCGAGCGGGATGACCCGCGTCGCTTCGGGCGACGTCGAGCGCCACGTCGCCGACCGCGTCGAGCGCATCCGCATCGAGCGCGAGCCCGTCGACGTCCAGCGCGCGGACGCAAGCTGGATCCGCCTCATCGACCGGAAGATGTCCGACGGCGGGACCGTGATGTTCCGGGTCGACATCACCGACCTCAAGCGGCGCGAGGCGGCGCTGACGCTGCTCAACGCCGCCACGACGCGCCTGCTGGGCTCGGCCGACTGGCGCTCGGCCGTCGAATGGCTGCTCGCGCGCATCGGCCCGGTGATGGGCGTGAGCCGCGTCAAGCTCGGCCGCAACGTCATCGAAGGCGGCCGCTTCGTGCAGGAAGACGTGTTCGAATGGACGGCGACGGGCGTGCCGGCACTTGCGGGCAGCGTGCCCCTCGTCGCGCGGCCGTTCGCGCAGGACGCCTTCGTCGAATGGCGCGAGCGGCTGGCGGCGGGCGAACGGATCGTGTGCGACGTGCGCGATCTCGCGCCCGACAAGCGGGCGCTGCTGTCGGGTCTCGGCCTGCGTTCGGTGCTGCGCATCCCGGTCATGGCGGGCGCCACCTGGTGGGGCACGGCCGGTTTCGACCAGTGCGACGGCGAACGCTACTGGACGCCCACGGAAATCGACACGCTTGGTGCGGTCGCCGCCTTCGTGGGCCTCGCGATCGAGCGCGGCCTGTCGGAAGCGGCCTTGCGCGAAAGCGAGGAGCGGTTCCGCGTCGTCGCGCAGTCGCATCCCGTGCCCGTCGTCGTCGTCGAGATCGAGGGCGGGACGATCCGCTACGCAAGCCCGCCGGTCGACGAACTGCTGGGCGCGCCGCGCGGCTCGGTCGCGGGCACGCACGCCATCGGCCTGTGGGCCGATCCGGCCGACCGCCTCGACTTCCTGTCGCGCATCCAGCCGCTCGGGCGCGTGGACGGCGCCGAATACACGTTCAAGCGGCGCGACGGCTCGACCTTTCCCTGCGCGATCACCGCGCGCCGGATCATCTACGAGGGCGTGGAATGCACGGTCGGCGCGCTCGTCGACCTGACCGGGCCCAAGCGCGCCGAGGCCGAGATCGCCCGCCAGCGCGAGGCGCTGCACCAGTCGGAGAAGATGGCGGCCCTCGGCTCGCTGCTGGCCGGCGTGTCGCACGAGCTCAACAACCCGCTCGCCATCGTCGTCGGGCAGGCCTCGCTCCTGGAGGCGACGGCCGACGATCCCAAGACGGTCGACCGCGCCCGCCGGATCGCCGCGGCGGCCGACCGCTGCGCGCGCATCGTGCGCACGTTCCTTGCGATGGCGCGACGCAAGGCGCCCGAGCGCGCGCCGCTCGCCATCGGCGTGGCCGTCGACGCCACGCTCGACCTGCTGGGCTATCTGCTGCGCTCGGCCGGGATCGAGGTCGTGCGCGACATCGCGCCGGACCTGCCGAAGGTCATGGGCGACGTCGACCAGCTGAGTCAGGTCATCTCGAACCTGCTGGTCAACGCCCAGCAGGCGCTGGCCGTGCGGCCCGCTCCGCGCCGCCTGCGCGTGTCGGCCGCGACGACGCCCGATGCCAGGCGCGTGCGCATCGAGGTGGCCGACAGCGGCATCGGCGTGCCGCCGGAAATCCGCGAACGCGTTTTCGAACCCTTCTTCACGACGAAGCCCGAGGGGCTCGGCACCGGCGTGGGGCTTTCGGTGTGCCGCGGCATCGTCGAAAGCCACGAGGGCACGATCTCGGTCGGCGACGCGCCGGAAGGCGGCGCGCTCTTCGTCGTCGAACTGCCGGCGGGCGTCGACGCCGTGCCGGCGGCTCTCGAAGCACCCGCGCCGACGCCCGAACGCGCGCCCGGCCGGCGCATGCTCGTCGTCGACGACGAGCCCGGCATCGCCGCCACGCTCGCCGAAATCCTCGAAACGCTGGGCGCGCATGTCGACATCGCGCACGACGGCCGGCAGGCCTTGGCGCTGATCGAAAACACCCGCTACGATGTCGTCTTCAGCGACCTGCGGATGCCCGGCATGGACGGGCCCGCGCTCTACCGCGAAGTCGCCCGGCGCGACCCGCGCCTTGCGGCGCGCTTCGCGTTCGTCACCGGCGACACGCTGGGCGGCGGCCTCACCGGCGACATCGCCGCGACCGGCGTGCCGCTCGTCGACAAACCCTTCCAGCCGCGCGAGATCCGCGAACTGGCAA
>JAYRKO010000378.1:0-3437 GCA_041905745.1 Tagaea sp.
AAGAACTCGACGACGAGATCGTCCGCCGCGGCGGTTCGGCGACGCTCGTTCCCCTCGACCTTCTGGAACTCGACCGGATCGACGCGCTCGGCCCGTCGCTCTACCAGCGCTTCGGCAAGGTCGACGTTTTCGTTGCCAACGCAGGCGAACTCGGCACGCTCGGCCCCGTCACGCACCACGACGCGAAGGGCTGGGAAGAGGCGATGACCGTCAACGTCCATGCGAACTGGCGGCTCATGCGCACGCTCGAACCCGCACTGCGCCTTTCCGACGCCGGACGCGCGATCTTCGTGACGTCGGGCGCCGCACGGCGCGTGCGCGCCTATTGGGGCGCCTACGCGACGACGAAGGCCGCACTGGAAATGATGGTCCTCACCTGGGCCGAAGAATTGGCGACGACGCCCATCCGCGTGAACCTGCTTTCGCCGGGTGCCGTCGCCACACGCATGCGCGGCAAGGCGTTCCCGGGCGAAGACCAGTCCACGCTGCGCAAGCCCGAGGACATCACGCAGGCCTTCGTCGACCTCGCCGCTTCGGCCTGCACGCGCCACGGCGAGATCGTGGAGGCGTATTGATGGCGGTCGTCGGCCCGATTGAGCAGATCGTCGTTGCCGCACGCGATTTCGACGCGACGAACCGCTTCTACGGCGAGATCCTGAAACTCGCCTTCGTCGCCGGTGGCGAGGACATCGCGATCTTCGATACCGGTCAGGCAAAGCTGATCGTCACGCGCGGCGCATCCGCGCCCGCACCGGGGGGCATCGAACTCGCCTTCACGGTCGCAAGCCTCGAAGCGGCGCTCGCCGCCCTCGTCGCGGCGGAGGTGCGCATCGTCGCCCCGCCGAAGACGGAGCCGTGGGGCGGCCGCACGGCGAAGATCGCCGATCCCGACGGCAACGTCCTGTCGCTCGTCCAATACCCGTCATAACCGGTTGTAACGCGAATCTTCCTTGCTTCCCGGCGGCGGGCGGTGGTTCGATCCACGTCCTTTCCAGAGCCGGAGTGAACAGTCATGGCAATCTCGATGCACCGGGCGTCCGTCCCGGTCTACGTCCACATGCTCGGCGCGCTTTCGGGTGTCCTCGACAAGGCCGCCGCCTTCGCCGCGGCGAAGAAGATCGACCCGAGCGTGCTTCTGCAGGCGCGCCTCGCGCCCGACATGTTCCCGCTCTCCCGGCAGGTGCAGATCGCGTGCGACTTCGCCAAGGGGCCGGCGGCCCGGCTCGCCGGCATCGAAGTGCCGAAGTGGGACGACAACGAGGCGAGCTTCGACCAGCTCAAGGCGCGCATCGCCAAGACGGTCGAGTACGTGAAGGGCTTCGCGCCCGCACAGATCGACGGCAGCGAAACGCGCGAGGTCGCCATCACCGTCGGCGGCCAGCCGATGACTTTCAACGGCCTCGACTACCTGCTCGGCTTCGCGATGCCGAACTTCTATTTCCACGTGACGACGGCCTACGCGATCCTGCGCCACAACGGCGTGGAGGTCGGCAAGCGCGACTATATGGGCCGCAAATAAGGGACCGGCGACGACCGCTTGCGGCCTAGCGCCGCTTGCGGTCGTCGTAGGGATTTGTCGACGCGCGCATCTGCAGGCGCACGACCACGCCCTGCAGCCCGAACGTCTCGCGCAGCGAATTGACCAGATAGCGCTGGTAGTCGTCGGGCAGCGACACCAGCTTGTTCCCGAAAATCGCGAAGGTCGGCGGACGCTGGCCGACCTGACGCATGAAGCGCGGCCGCGGCCGCTTGCCCTGCACGATCGGCGGCGGATGGGCCTGCACCACGCCTTCGAGCCAGCGGTTGAGCTTGGGCGTCGACAGATCGGCGTTCCAGCGGTCGTGCATCGTCACGATGGCCTGCATCAATTCGTCGAGCTTGCGGCCCTGCAGCGCCGAGACCGTCACGAAGATGACGCCCTTGATCTGGGGCATCGAGATTTCCATGCGGTCGCGCAGCTTGCGCAAGGCGGCCTGCGGATCGTCGATCAGGTCCCACTTGTTGGCGCACACGACGATCGCGCGCCCCTCCTCGGCCGCCAGCCGCGCGATCTGGAGATCCTGGTTCTCCAGCATCTGCGTGGCGTCGAGCACGAGCACGCACACATGCGCCTCGCGCACGTTGCGGATCGTGTCGCCGGCCGACATCTTCTCGAGCGGATCGTCGATGCGCGCCTTGCGGCGCAGGCCGGCCGTGTCGATCAGGCGGAACTTCTGCCCGTTCCATTCGAAGGGCGTGGAAATCGCGTCGCGCGTCGTGCCCGGTTCAGGGCTCGTCAGCATGCGCTCCTGCCCGAGCAGACGGTTCACCAGCGTCGACTTGCCCACGTTGGGCCGACCGATCAGCGCCACGCGGATGTCGGGCTTGGCGCCCGCCTCCACGACCGGCTCGGGCGCGTCCTCGTCCTCGATCGCCTCGGGCGGCGCATGTTCCTTCAGCACCGCGTGCAGGTCGGCGAACCCTTCGCCGTGCTCGGCCGAAACCGCGACGGGCTCGCCCAGCCCCAACCCCGCGGCTTCCGCGACGCCGAAGCCCGTGCGCACGGCGCTCTCCGCCTTGTTGGCGACGACGATCACCGGCTTGCCGGTCTTGCGCAGCCAGTTGGCGAAATGCCGGTCGTGCGGCGTGAGCCCTTCGCGCGCGTCGACCACGAAAAGCGCCAGGTCGGCGTCGGCGACGGCCCGCTGGCTCTGCTCGGTCATGCGCGCGGCGATGGACTTGGCCGGCGCCTCTTCGAGGCCGGCCGTATCGTAGACGGCGAAATTGAGGTCGCCGAGCCGCCCCGCCCCCTCGCGCCGGTCGCGCGTGACGCCCGGCGTATCGTCGACGAGCGCGCGACGGCGCCCGATCAGGCGGTTGAACAGCGTCGATTTGCCCACGTTGGGGCGACCGACGATCGCGACGCGCCAAGTCACGGCCGGCCGCCTAACGGACCGCCGCGACGTCGCCGTCGTCGGTGAGGATGTAGATGGTGCGGTTGACCGCGATGGGCGCGACTTCGACGGACCCCGGCAGCGAGAAGCGCTGTTCGATCTGGCCCGTGCCCGCGTCGAGGATGGCGGCGTCGCCTTCCGAACTTGCGACGAACACGCGGCCGCCCGCCACGATGGGCGAGGTCCAGACGATGCGCCCGCGCCTGCGCTTCGCGTCGCGATAGGCGCCAAGCGACGATACCCACACCGCGCGCCCGTCGCGGCGCTGCAGGCAGGCGACTTCGCCTTCCACGCCCATGACGTAGACATAGTCGCCCGCGACCCAGGGCTGGCCGAGCGAGCCGACTTCCTGTTCCCACACGCGCGTGCCCGAGCGTACGTCGATGGCGACGGTCCGGCCGGATTGGGTGGAAACGAACGCGAGCCCGCGATCGACGGCAAGGCGGCCGCGGATATCGGCCATGCCGGAAACTTCGCCGGTGCGGATCACGCCCGAGAGCGTGT
>JAYRKO010000379.1:0-3429 GCA_041905745.1 Tagaea sp.
TTTCCGACCGCGGGATTGCCGACCAAGGCCGCACCCGTCGTCGCCCCGTTGCCCGCCAGCACGTTGATGGCGCCCGCCGGCACGCCGGCTTCGCGCGCCAGAAGCCCCAGACAGACCGAGGTGACCGGCGTCAGTTCCGAGGGCTTCAGCACCACGGCATTGCCGCCCGCCAGTGCAGGCGCGACCTGCCAACCGGCCGTGAAGATCGGGGCGTTCCACGGCGTGATCTGCGCGACGATCCCGATGGGCTCACGCCGTACGTAATTGAGATACGTCCCCGGCACAGGAATCACGTCGCCCGACAGCTTGTCGGCCCAGCCCGCGTAGTACTCGAACATCTCCGCGACCTTCGCGACCTCGACGCGCGCGTCGCGGATAGGCTTGCCGGCGATCGCCGCTTCCATCTTCGCGAGGCTTTCCGCACGCGCACGCACGCGTGCACCGATATCCCAGAGAATCCGACCGCGCGCGCTGGCGTTGATCGCGTTCCACGCCGCAAGCCCCTTGGCCGCCGCCGCGATCGCCGCATCCGCCGCAGCCGCACCGCCATCGGCATAGGTGAATGCCTGCTTCTCCGTCGCCGGATCGACCAGCGCGATTTCAGCGCCTGTCCCCGGCACGATCCCGTCGCCGATCAAGCTTCCGAAGCGGCCGCCCGAAAACCAGCCCTCGAATTCGTTGCGCCAGTCGCTCATTTGCTGCTGCCTCGAAGGAGTTCGACGATCCGGTTGAAATCCTCGCCGTCGGCGAGGCGGTCGGCCGATCGCGCCCAGATATCGCGCGACGCGCGCGACAGCGCGCCGTCGACACCGACCGCGTCCGCAAGCGCGCCGGCCAGCCGCACGTCCTTGCGCATCAGCGCCGCAGTGAATCCCGAATCGAATTTTCCGGAAAGCACCCAGCGCGGCAGGTTCACTTCGGTCGCCGCACTGCGCCCGGATCCGGAATTGACCGCCTCGAGCAGGACCTCCGGCGCGATGCCTGCCGCGCCGGCAAGGCCGAGCGCCTCGCCTGCCAACGCCAGATGGGCTGCGGCAAGGTGATTGTTGACGAGTTTCACGACGTTGCCCGTACCGGGTCCGCCGCACGCGACGATCTTGCGCGCCAACGGCTTCAGGACCGGCATCGCGCGTGCCGTATCGGCCGCATCGCCGCCCATCATGACGAGCAGCTGGCCGTCCGCGGCGCCGGCGGCACCGCCCGAAACGGGCGCATCGACGAAGCCGACGCCGCGCCGTGCCAGCGCTGCCTGCAGGCGGCGCGTCGACGCGGGGTCGGCGGTCGAGGTGTCGATGACAAGCTGGCCCGCGCGCAATCCGGTCCCGTCGCCCACGACTGCCTCGACGACCGCGGAACTCGGCAGCGAAAGGATCAGGATGTCGCACGCGGCCGCGAGTGCTGCGAAATCCGCGAAAGCGCCGGGCAGTTCGGCCCGCCGGGCGGCGGAGGTGTCAGATCCGGAAACCTTCAGCCCCGTGCGCTTCAGCGTGCGTGCCATCGGCAGGCCCATGTTGCCAAGCCCCACGATGCCCACATGCGGATGCGCCGATCCTTCGCCAGTGTTCACGTTGTCCCTCCCCCGCCCCTTTGGTCTATGCTGAGGCTAACGCGCTGACGCGGACGAAACGAAGGGGGAAATGCGGCGATGCGGCTCGACGAAATCGTGAACGGTACTGTCGACGAAACCTTCAAGGGCATGCCCGGCGGCCTCGCCCCCACGAAGCTGTCCGAGATCGGCAAGAAGGGCTGGAACCTGCTTGCCGAGGACCTGCCGCTGCCCGCGTGCGTGCTGAAAGCCGACGCGGTTTCGCGCAACGAAGCGCTGATGAAGACCTTCCTTGCGCGCACAGGCGCGATCATCTCCCCGCACGGCAAGACGACGATGAGCCCGCAGCTGTTCGACCGCCAGTCGAGTGCGGGTGCGTGGGCGATCACGGTCGGGAACGTCCACCAGATCCAGGTGGCGCGACATTTCGGCGCAGCGCGCATCGTGCTGGCGAACCAGCTCGTCGGCAAACAGGGGCTTCGCTACGTGACCGACGAACTTGCGCGCGATCCGGGGTTCGAATTCTTCTGTCTGGTCGATTCCGTCGCCGGCGTCGAGGCGCTTGCTGCCGCGGCGAAGGCGAAAGACCTGCGCGGCCGGCTCGGCGTCTTCCTCGAAGGCGGGCTCAAGGGCGGGCGCACCGGCGTTCGCGACATCGAAACGGCGCGCGCGGTCGCCAAGGCCGCCAAGGCCGCCGAACCCTATGTGCGCCTGCGCGGGGTCGAAGGCTTCGAAGGCCTGCTGTCGGGCGCGGATGCGGCGTTGCGCGTCACGCATTTCCTCGACTTCCTGTGCGACATCGCGCGCATGCTCGATGCCGAGGACCTGTGCGCCGAAGGTTCCCTGATCCTGACGGCGGGTGGTTCGGCCTTCTACGATCTGGTGGCGGAGAAATTCCGCGGGCTCAACCTGAAGCGCGAGAAGACGATCCTGACCCGCTCGGGCTGCTACATCACGCACGATTCGCAGATGTACGAGGCGCATTTCGACGCCATTGCCGCACGCTCGAAGATGCTGGCCGAAATGGGCCGGCCCGAGCCCGCGCTGGAAGTGTGGGCCTATGTCCAGTCACGCCCCGAACCCACGCGCGTTCTGGTGACGATGGGCAAGCGCGACGTTTCTTACGACCCGCACCTGCCGCTGCCGAAGCTCTGGTATCGGCCGGGCACGTCCCCGCGCCGGCCCGCGAAGCTCGCAGGCCATGTCTGCGTCAATCTCAACGACCAGCACGGCTTCCTCGACGTGCCGGCGGATTCCCCGCTTCAGGTCGGCGACATGGTCGGCTTCGGGATCTCGCACCCGTGCCTGACCTTCGACAAGTGGCAGCTGATCTCGATGGTGGATGCGGATTACAACGTCGTCGACGCGATCCGCACGTATTTCTAGTCGACCGGAAGGCCCAGCACGTCGGCCGCCCAGATCGCGAGGTCGATCAGTTCCTCGTCGCGCCCGCGCGCGCCGACGAACTGGACGCCCATCGGCATGCCGGCCGGACCGGTCGCCGCCGGGAGCGTCGCGCACGGCGGGCCCAGCAACGACAGGAACAGGCTGAAGGTCGCCTCGCCCGTCGAGCCGACCCCAACCGGCGCCTCGCCGGGTGCAGCCGGCAGAATGAAAGCGTCGAAATGCGCGATATCGGCATCGAATGCGCGACGCGCCGCTTCGGCCGCCGCCTGCGCATCCGCATAGCTCTTCTCGTTCTCCCGGCCGAGGGTGATGAACTCGCGCAACAGCGGCGAGAGCTTCGAAGGCTCCTTCGCCTCATACGGGCCGAACGCGCGCGACGCCTCGACCGACACGATGCGGCGATGAAGCGCGTTGAGTTCGCCGTACGAGGCCGGCAGCGACACGGGCACCACATCCGCCGCCGCCGAAAGCCTGCG
>JAYRKO010000380.1:0-3429 GCA_041905745.1 Tagaea sp.
GTGCCGGACCCTTCGAACATCGCCGCGAACAGGATGGCCCCACCCAGTGTCCGGCCGACGCGGGCATAGTCTTCGGGCGTACGAAGCCCGGCGATGAACACGGCGTCGACGCCGGTCTTCAGGAATACGTCGGCGCGGCGCAACGCCTCGTCGAGCCCGTGGGCGCCGTAGGCATCGGTCCGACCGATGATGAACGTCTCCGCGCTTCGGCGGACCGAAAGCGCGGTGCGAAGCTTGCCGACGATCACGCTTTCCTCGACGACGCCCGACGCCTTGTCCGCACGCTGCTGCTTGCGTTCGCGCTGCTGGTCCTCGATCAGGATCCCGCCGACGCCGATCTTCTCGTATTCCCAGACCATGCGCGCGACGGCCTTGACGTCGCCGTAGCCGTCGTCGCCGTCAGCGAAGAAAGGCAGGTTCGTCGCGGAGGCGATGTCGCGCAGCCCTTCGGCCATGTCCCTGAGACCGATCAGCGCGATGTCCGGAAGGCCGTAGCGTGCGGCGAGCAGCGCCGATCCACCGACCGTGAACGCGCGGAATCCCGCTGCTTCGATGAGGCGTGCGGTCATGGCGTCGTGCGCGAGGGCGGTGACGAGCGGCGTTTCGGCTGCGAAAGCTTGGCGGATCGTGGGTCTTGTCATCCTCGGTTCTCCCCGGAATGCGCGGATGCGCCGTCAATCGCGCGATGAAGCCAGCTCCGGTTCGCCCGATCCTGCCGGACGTGCGCGGCAATCGCATCGGACGAGCGCAAGGTCGTGGCGATCTCGTCCTCGCCGCGCAGAAGCGCTTCGCGTCGCGTGGCCGATATCGCGAAAGGCAATCGAATCTCGTTTCCGCGCGAAATCGACTGCTTTTCGAGATCGACTTCGACGATGGCACTTTCGAGCGAAGTTTCGAGCAGGGCCGCGAGTCCGGCCGTCTCGGCTTCGTCGGCGACGGCGACGAGAAGCCCGTTTCGAAGCGCGTTCTCGTAGAAGATGTCGGCGAAGCTCGGCGCGATGACACACCGGATGCCGAACCGCTGAAGGGCCCAGACCGCCGCCTCGCGCGAGCTGCCGCAGCCGAAATTCCGTCCCGCAACGAGGATTGCCGCTCTGCGGAACGCCGGACGGTTGAGCACGAACTCGGGGATCTCCCGGCCCGCCTCGTCGAAGCGCCAACGTGCGAACAGGCCGCGCGCAAGGTCGGCGCCCTGCGAACGCAGGAAGGCCGACGGAATGATCAGGTCCGTGTTGACGTCGGGCCGGGACAGCGGCGCCGCAACCCCGACAAACGTTCGAAAGGGCTGCTTCATTGCAGATACCTCCGCACGTCCGCGATCGTACCTTCGATGGCGCACGCAGCCGCGCTGGCGGGGCTTGCCAGATGCGTCCGGGCGCCGGGTCCCTGACGGCCTTCGAAGTTGCGGTTTGAAGTCGCAACGCAGCGCGCACCGGCCGGGACGACGTCCTCGTTGATGCTGACGCACATCGAGCAGCCGGGGCTTCGCCACTCGAACCCGGCCTCGACGAGGATCCGGTCGATCCCGGCCGCCTCGGCGGCCCGCTTGACCGCAGCCGATCCGGGCACGGCCAGCGCCCGGACGCCGGGTGCGACCTTCCGGCCGCGGACGATCTCCGCGGCCGCCTGGAGGTCGCTCAACCGGCCGTTCGTGCACGACCCGACGAACACCACATCGACCTTTCGGCCGAGCAGCGGGGTACCCGGCTCGAGCCCCATATAGCGCAGTGCCGCCGCCGCCCGCCGCCGACGGTCGCCGCCTTGGAACGATTCGGGCGCGGGGATCGCGGCATCGACCGGCATTACGTCGTCGGGCGCCGTTCCCCACGTGAACTGCGGGGCAAGTGCTGCCCCGTCGACATGAAGTTCGGAGTCGAACCGGGCATCGGGATCGCTGCGCAATCCGCGCCATTCGGCCAATGCGGCGTCCCAGTCGGCGCCGCGCGGCGCGAACGGCCGTCCGGCAACGTAGTCGAATGTCGCGTCGTCGGGTGCGACGAAACCGAGTCGGGCGCCTAGTTCGATCGACATGTTGCAGAGGGTAAGGCGCCCTTCGACCGGCAGCGCGCGCACGGCTTCGCCGGCGTATTCGACCGCGTGGCCGCGCCCGGCGTCGATCCCGAGTTGCCCGATGACGGCAAGGATCATGTCCTTGGCCGACGCTCCCGGTCCGGGCCTGCCGTCGAAGACGATGCGCATCGTCTTCGGCCGCTGGAGGAGCAGCGTCTGCGTCGCGAGGACATGTTCGACTTCGCTCGTCCCCACGCCGATCCCGAAGGCACCGAGCCCGCCCACGGTCGATGTGTGGCTGTCGCCGCAGGCAAGGATCGTCCCCGGCAAGGCGGCCCCGAGTTCCGGGCCGATGACGTGGACGATGCCCTGCCTCGGGTCCTCGATCCCGTAGTGGCGGATTCCGAAAGCCGCCGCGTTCGAGCGCATGGCGCGCATCAACTCGACGCCTTCGGGATTGCTGGCCTCGGTACGATCCGGTGCCGTCGAGATTATGTGGTCCTGCGTGGCAAGCGTGAGTTCGGGATGCGCCACGCGGCGCCCCGTGCGGCGCAGCCCGTCGAAGGCGGCCGCGCACGTGGTCTCCTGGAGGATATGCCGGTCGACGAAAACGAGGTCGCGACCGTCTTCGTACCGGCGCACGCAATGCGCCGACCAGATTTTTTCGAAAAGCGTCGATGCCGCCGGCGTCACTGAAACGCCTGAGGCGACGTCATCGCCATGAGAAAGGCGGATACGATCGTCCCAGCCATCGGGGCCGTTCCTCCTCGATCGCCGCACATTGTTTGCGCAGCTTGTTGACTTCATTTGGCGAGATAACGCGGCGGGCGACAAAGGATTTTTTCACCGCTCGCATTAAAAAAAATCATGCGATGTCGGCAGACGAATTGCCGACCTAGGTGCGAAGGGCTTGTCGAGACGGAAGCGGCGGAGAAGAGGGGATCTTCGGCCGGATTTCCGAACGTGCGCACACGCCAAACGGGCCATCGCACGCAACTCTAGAATCCGACGTTTCGAGGGTCCTGTGCCGATTGCTCCGTGCTACAAGAGAGCACCCGAACCTGCACCGGAGAAATACGGCAAATGACGCCTCCCGACAGACTGCGCGCTCTGCTTGCCAAACCCGACTTCGTCGTCATGCCCGCCGTTTGGGACGGGCTCAGTGCCAAGCTGGCTTCGGGGGCGGGATATTCCTCGGCATTCCTTTCGGGGTCGTGCGTAGCCGCAAGTCGTCTGGGTGGGCCCGATCTCGATCTCGTCTCGTTCGGCGAGATGTTCGACTCCTTCACCATGGCGCACAACGCCGCGCCCGACCTGCTGCTGCTTGCCGACGGCGACCATGGCTACGGAAACGCGATGAACGTGCAGCGCACCGTGCGCGCTTATGGCCGTGCCGGTGCGGCAGCCATTCTGATCGAG
>JAYRKO010000381.1:0-3429 GCA_041905745.1 Tagaea sp.
TCCGAGCCGCCGCTGCCGGTCTACATGTACGGGCAGATGCGCGAGGGGGCGAGCCCCGCGCTCAACGCCGTCAGCCTCGTGCTGATGCTGGGCACGGCCGCCGTCGCCACGCTTTTCGCCTTCGTCCAGCGCAAGGCGGACTGACGGGCGGCGGGGCTTGCGCCGCGCGCCGCCGCGGCTCATATATCCGGCCCATGGCCCACTGGACGCTCGACGACATCGACTGGTCCGCCTTCCGGCCCGACAAGGTCGATCCGGAACTCGTGCGCGTGGCGAAGGCGGCGGCCCTCGTCGAGCACAACGGCGCGGACTACGCAGTCTATCTCAACAACGTGTTCGCCGGCGACGGCGAGTTCGGTCCGGCGATCGACGTGTGGGCGAAGGAAGAGGTGCAGCACGGCGCCGCGCTGGCGCGCTGGGCCACGCTCGCCGATCCGGCGTGGGATTTCGCGGCCGCCTCGAAGCGCTTCTCGGACGGCTACCGTCTGCCGCTCGACGCGACGGCTTCGGTGCGCGGCTCGCGCACGGCCGAGCTCATCGCGCGCTGCATCGTCGAGACGGGAACGAGCAGCTACTACGCCGCCCTCGCCGACGCGTCGGAAGAGCCGGTGTTCCGCGAGGTGTGCCGGCGCATCGCCGCCGACGAGCTGCGCCACTACAAGCTTTTCTACGACCACATGCGCCGCTACCAGACGGCCGAGAATCTCGGCGGCTGGGGCCGCCTGCGCACGGGCCTCGGGCGCATCGCGGAATCCGAGGACGACGAGCTTTCCTACGCCTACTACGCCGCCAACCTGTGGCCCGCACCGTACGACCGGCGCACGTCCGCGCGCGCCTACGCGCGGCGCGCCTATTCGGTCTACCGCGCCAAGCACATCGAGCGGGGCATCGGCATGGCGCTGAAGGCGGTCGGGCTGAAGCCGCAGGGCTGGCTGCACCGCGCGCTCGCGCACGTCGCCACGCGCCTGATGGCCGCGCGCGCGGCCTCGCTCGCCCGCGCGGGCGCATGAGCGAGGCCGACGCGGCGCGCATCGTCGGCCTCTACGAACGCCACGCCGGAAAATACGACATCGACCGTTCGCGCGCGCTGTTCGAGCGCGCGTGGCTCGACCGTTTCGCGGCGCCACTGGCGCGCGGCGGCAGCGTGCTCGACCTCGGCTGCGGCATGGGCGAGCCCATCGCGCGCCACCTGATCGACGCGGGCTTCGCGCTGACGGGCGTCGATACGGCGCCCTCGCTGCTCGCCATGTGCCGGCGGCGCTTTCCCGCCCATGCGTGGATCGAGGCCGACATGCGCGGCCTTTCGCTCGGTCGCCGCTTCGACGGCGTGCTCGCGTGGGACAGCTTCTTCCACCTGACGCACGACGACCAGCGCGCGATGTTCCCGGTGTTCGCCGCGCATGCGAATCCGGGCGCGCCGCTGATGTTCACCAGCGGTCCGCGCCACGGCATCGCGATGGGCGAATATCGCGGCGAGACGCTTTTCCATTCGAGCCTGTCGCCCGACGACTACCGGGCGCTGCTTGCCGCGCACGGATTTTCACTCGAGGCGTTCGTGCCCGAAGATCCCGGTTGCGGCGGCCACACGGTGTGGCTCGCGCGCCGGGACCCTGCCTAGCGGCCCAGCGCCGCGCGCACGACCGGTTCGAGTTCGGCGACGACCGCTTCGTAGAGCCTGCGCTTGAAGGGCACGATCAGGCCGGGCAGCGCGCCGATCTCGACCCACCGCCACGCGTCGAACTCCGCCTCGTGCGCGTCGAGATCGATGTCGGCTTCGGTCCCGAGGAAGCGGGCCGCGTACCATTTCTGCCGCTGGCCCACGTAGCGGCCGCCCCACAGGCGCGCGGCCAGCTCCGGCGGCTGCTCGTACCTGACCCAGTCGGCCGTCTCGCCGACGATTTCGGCCGCACGCACGCCGGTCTCCTCGGCGAGTTCGCGCATGGCGGCGGCGCGCGGGTCCTCGCCTTCGTCGATGCCGCCCTGCGGCATCTGCCAGGCGCCGGGCGTGTCGGTTCGCTGGCCCACGAAGGCGCGGCCCGAGGGATCGAAAAGCAGGATGCCCACGCCGGGGCGGTAGCGCCGTTCCATCGGCTGCCGGCTATTTGCGCTGCGGCTGCGCGGGGGCCGGCGCTTCGGCCGCCGGGGCCGGTGCGGCGGGCGCACCGGGTGCCGGCTGGCGATTGACGATGGCCGAGACGGGGGCAAGCGCGATGCCGCGCTGGTCGAGCTGCGGCAGCCAGTTGATGAGCCGCTCGAACGTCACGGGATAGGTCTGCGCGATCCCCATCGCGGCACCGTTCTGGCGCGCGAGGCGTTCGAGGTCGGCGAGCGCGCGGTCGATGGCGGGGCGCGAGGCTTCCTGGTCGATCAGCCGGTCGGCATAGGCGCGCGGCACGCCGACGTCGTCGGCGACCTTCGTGGCGATCGAGTTCGACGCGGTGCGCGCGTCGACGAACAGCAGCCCGCGCTGGAACAGGCGGTCGATCACGGGGCGCATCGCGTCGGTCGACGTGGTGAAGCGCGAGCCCTGCCCGTTGACGATGCCCACGTAGCCTTGCGCGCGCTCGAGCGTCCAGTTGAGGCGCTCCATGTTCTGGCGCGGCGTCAGCGTGGTCAGCAGCGTCTGCGGGCCGGGGTCGGTGTTGGGGAAGTCGGCCGGTTCCATCGGCAGGCTCAGCAGCACTTCGTGGCCGGCCGCGCGCGCCAGCGCGACCCACTGCGCGAGCCCGTCGGCGTAGGGCGTGAAGGCGAGCGTGACCGCGCCGCTGAGATTCTGGATCGCGGCGTTGGTCGCCGCCTGGCTCTTGCCCAGATCGGCGATGACCAGCGCGATGCGCGGGCGCTTGTCCTCCGGATCGAAGGGGCGCGCGAAACGCACCCATGTCGGCGCTTCGACGTCGCGCGGGGGCAGCGGCGGCGCGGCCGGACGCGTCTGCGGCGGGCGTGCGGCCTGCTGGGGCGGTGCCGGCGGGGCCGGCGGCGGGGCGGGTTCGCTCTGCACCGGGGCGGCGGGGGCAGGCGTGCCGGCCTGCTCGCGCGCAGGTGCGGGCGCGGGTGGGGCCGGCGGCGGCGGTGCGGGCGGGGCCGCGACGACCGGCGGCGGCGGTGGCGGCTCGGGCTCGGCCTTCGGCGCTTCGGCCATCGGCGCCGGTTCGGGTTCCGGCTTGGGCGCTTCGGCGACCGGAGCCGGCGGCTCGACCGGGACGGCGGGCGGGATCGCGATTTCGGCCGCGACCGGCGGACCCAGATCGACGCCCGGTTCGACCGGCGTCACGTTGATGTAGATGGCGAAGCCGCCCACCGCCGCGATCAGCAGCGCCCACGCGATCGTCAGCAGCGACGGGCCGCCGCGCGCCGGCAACGGCTCGGCGGGTCCGAGCACCGGCGGCATGGGCGGGGCGTCCGACGTCTCCTTGTCCTTGTTGTCGG
>JAYRKO010000382.1:0-3417 GCA_041905745.1 Tagaea sp.
GCGGCGAGACCCAGCGCCGTATCGCGCGTCGCCTTCACTTGATGACGCCCAGCTCGCGCAGGTTCGCCGTGATCTCGGCCGCGAACTTCGTCGTGAAGGCGCGCGCTTCTTCCCGCCCCATGGGCACTGGCACGAGGCTTTCCTTGGCGTATTCGGCCTTGAACGCGGGCGCTTCGAGCACCTGCCGCACAGCCGCCTCCCATGCCCGCGCGATTTCGTCGGGGATGCCCTTCGGGCCGGCGAGGCCGCGGAACTTCGTCACCGCCACGTCGAACCCCTGCTCGCGCGCGGTGGCGAGCGCGGGGAAATCGGGCAGGCGCTTGTCCGTCATCACGCCCAAAAGACGGATCTTGCCCGCGTCGAGCTGGGCGCGGATCTCCTGGATCTCGCCGATGCCGAAATCGAGCGTGCCGTTGAGCACGTTGATCATCAGGTCGCCGCCGCCCTCGTGGCTCACGACGGCGGCCTGCGCGCCGGCGGCCTTCTTGAGCCGTTCGAGCGCGATACGTTCGAGCGAGGCGGGATTTGCCGCACCCCACTTGCCCCGGCCGGGATTGGCTTTGGCGAAGGCGACGGCGTCGGCCAGCGTCTTGTGCGGGCTTTCGGCGCGCGTATAGATCACTTCCGGGTCGAGGAAGACGATCACGATCGGATCGAGACCGTCGTAGCCGATCTCGGGCTTCGACAGCAGCGAGGTCTGGATATAGGTCGGCGTCGTTGCGTAGAACATGCCGCCGTTCGCGGGCGCCTTGGCGACCTTCGCGACGGCCGCGGCTCCGCTGCCGCCGCGCACGTTCTCGACCGCGAAGCTCGTGCCCATCGCCGGCGTCAGGTGTTTGACGAGTTCGCGCAGGAACACGTCGCTACCGCCGCCGGGGCTCGAATGCGTGACGAGCGTGACGGGATTGACCGGATAGCGGGCCTGCGCGAAGGCGCCCGGCGCCGCAGCCGCGCAGGCGGAGGCGGCAAGGAACGTCCGACGGGAAATGCTCATGGGGGTCTCCTGTCTTTTCTCTGCTTCAGCCCGAGCGCAGGCGCGGTCCCGCACCTGTCCCGGAAACCCAGTTGGCGATGCCCACGACGACGAACGTGACGATCAGCATCGCCACGCCGATCACCGCGATCGCGCCCAGATTGCCGCTTTCGTTGAGGTCGAAGATCACGACCGACAGCACCTTCGTGCCCGACGACGACAGCATCACGGCCGCCGATAGCTCGCGCACGACGCCGATGAAGATGAGGCACCAGCCGGCGATGACGCCGCTCTTGAGGAGCGGCGCCGTGATCCGGCGCAGCGTGACGAGACGGTCGGCGCCGAGGATGCGCGAAGCCTCTTCCAGTTCCGGATGCATGCCGCGGAACGCGGCGCGCATCTGCTGGAAGGCGGCGGGCATCTCGATCGTCAGGAAGGCCAGGAACAAGATCCACAGCGTGCCGTAGAGCACGACCGGCCCGCGCGTATAGGCGAGGAACAGGCCCACTCCCAGCACGATTCCAGGGATCGCGATGGGCGCGGTTGCCAGGAACTCCAGCGTGCGGCCGTAGAGGCCGCCGCGGCGCGCGGCGAGCGAGGCGACGAGAACCGCAAGCGTCGTGCCGGCGGTGGCCGTCGCCACGGCCAGAATGAACGTGTTCGAGAAAGCGAGGCGCGTCTGCGAGAACTCGAAGAAGACGAACGTGAAATTCTCGATCGTCAGGTTCGCGGGATCGAACGGTCCCGACGGCACGCGGCTGATCGCCGCCTTGACGAGTGCCGCATAGGGGAAGAACAGCGGCAGGCACAGCGCGCCGAGCGTCAGCGCCAGCACCGGCCAGCGCCACGCGCCCAGTGTCACGAGGCGTGGATCGCCGTTCTTGCCGCCCAGCACCGCATAGCCGCGCCGGCCCAGCGCCTTCGCCTGCAGCCACAGCAGCGTGATCGTGACGGCGAGCAGCGGGATCGCGGCGGCCGACGCCACCTGCGGGCGAGGCGGAAACTGGAAGAGCGAATAGATCTTCGTGGTAACGGTGTGGAAGCCCGCCGGGATCGCGAGGATGGCGGGCGAACCGAACAGCGTCATCGCCTGCAGGAACGCGACGAGCGTGCCGGCAAGCAGGGCCGGCAGCGCCAGCGGCAACGTGACGCCGACCACGACCTTCCAGCGCCCGGCACCGAGGATGCCCGCGGCGTCCTCGAGATCGGCGGGAATGCGGTCGAGCGCGTTCGACAACACGACGAACACGTAGGGCGCGGTGTAGCAGCTGATGACGAAGACGAGACCCGGGAAGCTGTAGACGTCGAAGAGCGGATCCTGCGTGCCGGTCAGGTCGCGCCAGAGCCGGTTGATGATGCCGCTGTTGGGAGCGGCGAGGATTTCCCACGCGACGGCGCCCAAGAACGGCGGTGTCACGAAGCTAGCCGTCATCATCATGCGCACGATGCGCCGGCCCGGCATGTCGGTGCGCGCCACGATCCAGGCGAGCGGGGCCGCAGCCAGTGCCGCGACGATCGCCACGCAAAGGGCAAGCCCGAACGTGGTGACGAGCGGCTCGAACAGCGTGGGATCGTCGACGAGCGTGCGGAAGTTCGCGAGCGTCGCGTCGCCCGCGCGGTCGCTGAAGGCGTAGGCGACCAGCCAGCCGATCGGCAGGCACACGAGCCCGGCAAGGAAAAGCCCGGCCGCGGCCAGGACCGGACCCGAAAGGTCCGGTCCCGCCGCGCGCCGCGCCGGCACGGAAGCCGTCGCCACGGATGCGCTCACGTCTTGAAGTAGCGCAGGTAGCGGGCCTTGATCTCCTCGACCTGCTTGTCGACCGAGATCGGGTCTTCTTTCATCAGCTTGATGTCCTTGAGCGGCTTGCGGCTCGCCGGCTCCTTGACGCCGGGATGGAACGATCGCAGGCCGCCGTCATTGACGGCGATCTGCTGGGCTTCCTGCGAGAAGCTCCACGCGTGGAAGAGCCGGGCCGCATTCGGGTTCTTCGCGAACTTCATGACGCCCGACGGCCCCACGACCAGCGGCGAGCCCTCGGTCGCGTAGACGACCTCGATGGGCGCGCCCTTCTCCTTTTCGAGGAACACGTTGTACTCGTTGCCGTCGACCATCACCGGCCGTTCGCCCGCGATCACCTTGCGCGGCGGTTCGGTCGAGGACTGCACTTGCATCACCTGCTGGCCGGCGAGCTTCTCGAAATACGTCCAGCCCATGTCGCGCGACATCTGGAACGTCGCCGTCAGGATCGTGCCGGAATAGCCGGGATGCGCCTTGACGATCTTGGCCTTCCATTTGGGATCGAGCAGGTCGGCGAAACTTTTCGGCACGTCGCCGGCGGCGACGAGCTTCGTGTTGTAGGCGATGACGCTGAGGCTCGCGCGCATCGGCGCGGAGAACCCTTCGGGATCGTACGAGCCCTTCGGATAGACCTTCGCCACCTCGT
>JAYRKO010000383.1:0-3417 GCA_041905745.1 Tagaea sp.
CCCGAGGACGTCGCGCACATGAAGCGCACGGCCGACCGGCTGTTCGGCGACGCCTATCGCTGGTCGGTGCTGGGCGCGGGGCGCCACCAACTCGCCATCGCCGCGCAGGCCGCCGCGATGGGCGGCAACGTGCGCGTGGGCCTCGAGGATTCGCTGTGGATCGGGCCGGGCCAGCTCGCGAAGTCCAACGCCGAGCAGGTGACGCGCGTGCGCGCGATCCTCGAAGGGCTGGGGCTTTCGGTCGCCACGCCCGCCGAGGCGCGCGAGATCCTGGCGCTCAAGGGCGGCGACAAGGTGGCGTTCTGAGGATGGGCGATTTCCGCAAGAGCGCGCGCGTGGCGTGCGTGCAGTACGGCCAGTCGGCGCTGGAAAGCTACGGCGCGTTCGAGGACAAGGTCGCGCGCTTCGTCGCCATCGCGGCGAGCTACGGCACGCACTTCGTCGTGTTCCCCGAGATGTTCACGTTGCAACTGTTGACCATCGCGCACCGCGACGTTCCCATGGCGCAGGCGGTGGCGGCGTTGGACACCTACACCGCGCGGGTGAAGGCGACGTTCGCGGACCTCGCGAAGCGCCACAAGCTGCATCTCGTGGGCGGTTCGCATTTCCTGCGCGACGCGGCGGGCGTGGCGCGCAACGTGTGCTTCACCGCGATGCCCGACGGCACGCTGCACGCGCAGGCCAAGATCCACGCCACGCCCAGCGAACGCGACGCGTGGGGGATCGCAGGCGGCGATGCGGCCGCGGCGTTCGAGACCGAGTTCGGCCCCGTCGCGACGACGATCTGCTACGACGTGGAATTCCCCGAACTGCAGACGCATCTGGCGGCCGGCGGGACGCGCATCGTGTTCGTGCCGTTCTGCACCGACGACCGGCGCGGCTACATGCGCGTTCGCCACTGCGCGCAGGCCCGCGCGGTCGAGAACCAGTGCTATCTGGCGCTGGCCGGCAATGTGGGCGTGCTGCCGCATGTCGCGAACATGGACGTGCAGTACGCCGAAAGCTGCCTGATCACGCCGTGCGACGTGCCCTTCGCGCGCGATGGCTTGGCCGAAATCGCGCCGGCGGGCGTCGAGACGTTCGTCTTCGCCGATTTCGATCTCGCCGCACTCGACGCCGCGCGCGCGGGCGGCACCGTGCGCAACCGCGCCGACCGGCGCGGCGATCTCTACCGCACCGAGTGGCGCGGCAAGTAGGCGACGAACAGGTTACGTAACCTGTTTATCCCGTTGATCGGCAAGGCACGTAACCCGAATCGCACCTGCCGGCGACGTCGCCTGTCGAAGCCGTGGATGCCCGGCATTCGCTGGGCATGACGGGGAGGGTTAGGCGTGCGCCGTCGCCGCGCGGATGCGCGTTGTCGCGGGGCTCTTCTTCACGCTGTCAAACAGCACATCGAGGCTGGATGCAGCGTGAAAGAACCCGTTCCGGTTGTCAAGAAAAAAGACCTATGCGCGCGTCCCGCCGCCGGGCAGGCCCATGCGCGGCGGGGCCTTTGCGGCTGGCGCCGGCTTGGGCGCCGAAGCCGGGATCGGTGCCGCCTGCGGCGTGGGCATCAGGCGGGCGCGCATCTTTTCGGTCTCTTCGTCTTCGGGCGGGGCGGTCAGGCGGCGCTTGGTTTCGTGGACGATCTGCTCGGCCACCAGGTCGACGAGAAGATCGCCCGTCTGCACGATCGACTTGCCGAAATCGCTGTCGAGCATCGCGCGGACCTTGGTTTCCACGTCCTCGGCCACGGTGCCCACGATGCGCCTTCCGTCGGCGTCGTGGAGCGGAACCTTGTGGACGAAGATGTGCAGGTTGCGCAGCGCGCGCGCGATGGAAGGGTCGATCTTCGTCAGTCGGTGATTGTAGTCGCGCCGGTCGATGGCGTAACACTCGCTGCCGGTGGTCGCGATGGCGTTGCAGGTGCGCGGGCCCCGTTCGACGAGCGCCGATTCGCCGAACAGGCGTCCCTCGATCAGCTCGTCGAAAACGATCTCGCGCGGGCCGGCGGTGCGGAACAGGCGGACCTTGCCCGTGCGCAGCACGAACGCGTATTGCCCTGCCTCGCCTTCGCGAAAGACATAGGCATTCACATGGTATTTTCGAACGAGTTCTTGCATCGGGCCGGATCCGAGGGCAAGTGTCGGCAAAACCGGTTGCCGATCCGTTAATGCCGCCTCTTCTTTTCCTTCAGGATATCCGCGTTTCCTTCGGCGGGCCACCGCTGCTGGAGGGTGCCGAACTGGCGGTTGCGCCGGGCGAACGGCTGGCGCTGGTCGGCCGCAACGGGTCGGGCAAGTCGACGCTGCTGCGCATCGCCGCCGGCCTGCAGGCGCCCGACGGGGGGACGCGCTTCCTCCAGCCCAACACGACCGTGGGGTATCTGGCGCAGGAGCCGGACCTTTCCGGCTTCCCCACGACGCTGGCCTACGCCGAGGCGGGCATCGAGGGCGGGCACGACGTCCACCGCGCAAGGCGCTACCTCGAACGGCTCGGCCTCGACGGCACCGAGGACCCCGCCCGCCTGTCGGGCGGCGAGGCGCGGCGCGCGGCCCTCGCCCGGGCGCTGGCGGCGGCCCCCGACATCCTGCTGCTCGACGAGCCGACCAACCATCTCGACCTGCCGGCCATCGCGTGGCTGGAGGCGGAGCTGGCCGGCTATCGCGGCGCGCTGGTGACGATCAGCCACGACCGGCGCTTCCTCGAATCGCTGTCGGGTGCCTGCGTGTGGGTCGACCGGGGCGCGACGCGCCGGCTCGAACGCGGCTTCGCGCATTTCGAGGAATGGCGCGACCAGATCCTCGCGCAGGAAGAGACCGAGGCGCACAAGCTCTCGCGCAAGATCGTGCGCGAGGAAGACTGGCTGCGCTACGGCGTGACGGCGCGGCGCAAGCGCAACGTGCGCCGGCTGGGCGAACTGCAGGACCTGCGCAAGAAGCGGCGCGAGCGCGTTGCGTCGGTGGGCACGGCGAAGATGGCGGCCTTCGCGGCCGACGGGTCGGGCACGCTCGTCATCGCGGCCGACGGCATTTCCAAGGCCTACGGCGGCGAAGCGGTCGTGCGCGATTTCACGACCCGCGTGCTGCGCGGCGACCGCATCGCGCTGGTCGGCCCCAACGGGGCGGGCAAGACGACGCTTCTGAAGATGCTCGTGGGCGAGCTTGCGCCCGATGCGGGCGAGGTGCGGCTGGGCACGGGGCTGGAGATGGTCACGCTCGACCAGCGGCGCGAATCGCTCGACCCGGAAGCCACGCTCGCCGACACGCTGACCGGCGGCAACGGCGAGACGGTGCGCCTGGCCGGCGGCACGCGCCACGTCCACGCCTACATGAAGGACTTCCTTTTCCAGGCCCCGCAGGCGCGCACGAAGATGGCGGCACTGTCGGGCGGCGAGCGCGGGCGCGCGATGCTGGCCCGCGCGCTGGCACGGCC
>JAYRKO010000384.1:0-3412 GCA_041905745.1 Tagaea sp.
TCCTCGCCGCTGCGCCTCGACATCGCCGGGTCGGCGAACGTGCCGGCACTGGCGGGCGAGCAGAAATTCGCGCTCAAGGGTTCCGTCGGCTCGATCGAGCGCATGATGCAGTCGAGCGGCCAGCCCTGGCCGGTCGACGTCACGCTCTCGCTGGGCGAGGGCGCCATGTCCGCGCGCGTGGCCGGCGGGATCGTCGCACCCACGCAAGGCAAGGGCTACGCGATCGAGCTTTCGGCCGACGTGCCGGAAGTGCAGAAGCTCGCGGCCCTCGCCAAGCAGGAGATCCCGGCGCTCGGGCCCCTGAAGCTTTCGGTCAAGGCGGCGGACAGCGGCCCCGGCGGCCGGCCGACGCTGCCCGACATCAAGGTCGATTTCGGCAAGGCCGATACGATCCGCCTCGAAGTCGCGGGCGCGTTCCAGGACCCCGTGCAGCAGCGCGGCATGAACCTGAACGTGAAGGCGACGTCGCAGGATCTCGCGGGGCCGTTCAAGGCCGCGAAGATGGAAGCGCCGGTCGCCGGTCCGCTCGATCTCCAGCTTCAGGTCCGCGACACGGCCGCGGCCACCTACCAGATCTCCGGCCTGAAGCTTTCGGTCGGACCGTCCGGTGCGGTCGATCTTTCGGGCGACGCCACCGTCGCCGTGCCGGCGAACGCCAAGCCGTCGGTGCAGGCGAACCTGCGCTCGCAGACGGTCGATCTCGTGCGCCTGATGCCGCCCAAGCAGGGGCAGGCCGCGCAGCCCGCCAAGCCCGCGGCACCCGCGTCGGGCAGCGCCGCCGGCGACGGGCGCGTGATCCCGAACGAGAAGGTGCCGTTCGAGCTGCTCAATTCGGCCAACGCCGACATCAAGTATGCGGCCGCCGCCATCGTCACCGAAGGGGCGACGCTCAAGGGGCTCAATCTCCAGCTCGTCGTCGCGAACGGCGCGCTGACGCTGCGCCCGCTCACCTTCGAGATGGACGGCGGCAAGTTCGCGGTCGAGGCGACGGCGAACGCGGCGCAGAAGAACTTCACGCACAAGATCGAGATGCGCCAGCTCGAAGTCGGCCGCGTGCTGACCGAACGCAAGCTCAACGACTGGTTCAAGGGCGGGCCCACCACGCTCGACGTGAACCTGCGCGGGGCGGGCGACACGGCCCGCCAGCTTGCGGCCAGCCTCGCGGGCGACGTCTATCTGAACATGGGGCAGGGCGAGCTGGGGCAGGCGGCGACGAAGGTCATCGGCGAATGGATGGCCACGGTCTTTCCGCCGCTCGCGAAGGTGACGATCGGCACGTCGGTGCGCTGCGCCATCCACAAGATCGATTTCCGCGACGGGATCGGCGTCTACAAGGCGGGGCTGGTCGACACGGGCGTCATGTCGGCGCGCACCAGCGGCACGATCAACTTTGCGACCGAACAGCTGGCGCTCAACCAGGTCGCGGGCCCTGTCGCGTTCAACATCGGCGGCACGCTCGCCAAGCCCTCCTATACGCCCGATGCCGCCGGCACCGCGCAGGCCCTGTTGCAGGGCGGTGCGGGCACGGTCACCGGGATTGCGCAAGGCGGTGTCGGCGCCGTCGCCGGCTTGCTGGGCGCGCGCCAGCAGCAAAGCTCGGGTTCGGCTTCCGACGCGTGCGGACAGGCGCTGGCGGCGGCAACCGGCCGCGCACCGGCGCCCACGCAGGCCGCACCGGCCGCGAACCAGCCGAGCAAGCCCGCGCAGACCGCACCGGCGAACCCCGGCGGCATCCAGCTGCCGGGCGGCGTGCGCCTGCCCTTCGGCCGTTGAGCGACAAGAAGCCGGAGGTCGGCTTCGCGGAGCCGGCCGTCGTCGCGGTCGACGGCGGCGGCTGGACCGTGGCGCTCGACGGCAAGGCGCTGACGACGCCCGCGGGCAACGCGCTCGTCGTGCGGGCGCGCGAATTCGCCGATGCGCTGGCGGCGGAATGGCGCGACGTGATGCCGCGCAAGAAGGGCGCGAAAGCAGATTTCGACCGCGTGCCGCTGACGCGCATCCTCGCGACCGCGATCGACCGCCTGCCGACGCGCCGCGAAGCCGTGATTGACGAACTGATGGCGCATGCGGAAACCGAACTGCTTTGCTACCGCGCGGCGCAACCGCGCGACCTGGCCGCACGTCAGGCGGCGGTGTGGCAGCCGCTGCTGGACTGGCTGGCGCTCGCTTACGATGCGCGGCTGGAGAACCACACGAGCCTCTTGCCGCCCGACCAGCCGGCCGAAAGCCTTGCGGCCTTGCGCCGCGCGCTGGAAGGATTCGACGACCTGAAGCTCGCCGGCATCGGCGTGGCGGTCGCCGCAACCGGCTCGCTCGTCCTGGCGCTTGCGCTTGCCGACGGGCATTTGGATTCCGACGCGGCTTTTGCGGCCGCCGAGCTCGACCGGCTCTATCAGATCGAACGGTGGGGCGAAGACCCGGCGATGTCCGCCAAGCAGGCGGCAATCCGGTCCGATCTGTCTGATGCGCAAAGGTTTTTGAGACTGGCGCTCGTCTGACGGCTTTGTTATGCGTTTCTGACGCGACGGTTAACGGCGTCACACTGGGGCGGGGGCGATGCAGGAAATCCTCAAGGAGCTTGAGACCCGGCGCGCGCGCGCACGGGCGGGCGGCGGCGAACGCCGCGTCGAGGCGCAACACGCCAAAGGCAAGCTCACGGCCCGCGAGCGGCTCGACGTCCTTCTCGACGAAGGCTCGTTCGAGGAATGGGACATGTTCGTCGAGCATCGCTCGACCGAATTCGGCATGGGCGAGCAGAAGGTGCCCGGCGACGGCGTCGTCACCGGCTGGGGCACGATCAACGGCCGCCTCGTCTTCGTCTATTCGCAGGACTTCACCGTGTTCGGCGGCTCGCTGTCGGAAGCGCACGCCGAGAAGATCTGCAAGATCATGGATCAGGCGATGAAGGTGGGCGCACCCGTCATCGGTCTCAACGATTCGGGCGGTGCGCGCATCCAGGAAGGTGTCGCTTCCCTCGCGGGCTACGCCGAGGTCTTCCAGCGCAATGTGCTCGCTTCGGGCGTGATCCCGCAGATTTCCGTCATCATGGGCCCGTGCGCGGGCGGTGCCGTCTATTCGCCGGCGATGACCGACTTCATCTTCATGGTGAAGGACAGCGCCTACATGTTCGTCACCGGCCCCGACGTCGTGAAGACGGTGACGCACGAGATCGTCACGGCCGAGGATCTGGGCGGAGCCGCGACGCACACGCAGAAATCGGGCGTGGCCGATCTCGCCTTCGACAACGACGTCGAGGCGCTGCTGCAGACGCGCCGCTTTTTCGACTTCCTGCCCGAGAACAACAAGGCGAGCGTCCCGCAGCGCCCCACGAAGGACGATCCGGAGCGCGAGGAACCCTCGCTCGACACGCTCGTGCCGGTAAACCCGAACAAGCCCTACGACATGAAGGAGG
>JAYRKO010000385.1:0-3411 GCA_041905745.1 Tagaea sp.
CCCGCGTCACGGCACGAGCGCCGCGAAATCCGCGGCCATGTCGTTCCAGCCGCGCGAGCGCTTCGTGGCGAGACACATGCGATGCTGTGCCAACCATAGCGCGTCGTCCGACAGCAGCCGCACGGCGGCGGCGGCGAACGCGTCCGCGTCGGCCGCAACGAAGCCCGTCTTGCCGTCGTCCACGCGTTCGGCGAGCGCGCCGCGCGCATGGACGACGCAGGGCACGCCCGCAGCCTGCGCCTCGGCGACCGACAGGCAGAATGTTTCGGTCGCATCGCCGGGATAGAGATAGACGCGCGCGGCGCGCAGCACACCCGGCAGTTCGGCGCGCGCCACGAAGGGCGAGAGCGTCACGCGGGCGGCGGCGGCGGCCTTCGCGGCTGCGAGGGCCGCCTCCATCTTCGCGGTCGTGCGCGGCTTTTCGGCCGCACCGTAAAGCGCCGTCCCGCTGCGCACGTCGAGCGTGGCCCCCGGAAGGGCGGGCGCCACGCGCAGGCGCCACAGCCGCACGAGTTCGTCGAGCCCGCGCAGCGGATTGGCGGCGTAGAGTGCATGCGGCGGCGGCGGCGCGCGTTCGGGCTCGGCACGGAACGCATCGTCCACGCCCAGCGCGATGACGTGGCGCCCGCCATCGGGCACCCAGCGCGGCGCCGAGGCCGCATGGCTGCGGCTCACGAACACCAGCTCCGGCTTGCGCCGCCACAGCCGCGACATGTAGCGATATTTGAGGACGTAGCGCGCGTCGTTGTGCAGCCAGAACAGCGTGCGCCGCGCCTGCGGCACGAGGTCGAGCAGCCGGTGGCCGCGATTGGCGACGTAAAGATCCGCCTGTGCGGGCGTGCCGTCGGCAAGATTGCGCCACGCCACGCCGCGATGTTCGAGCGTGCCGCCGCCGCGCGTGAAGGCCTGCACCACATGGCCCGCCGCCGCGAGCCCTTCGGCGAGTTTCGCGAACGCCGTCTCGGCGCCGCCGGCCGTTCCCGCCTCCGCCGACCTTCCGTCGAACGCGACACCGTCGTCGGCAAGGACGATGCGCGCCATCGCCCTAGCGCCCGTCCGGCCCGCCGTCGCGCGCCTTGAGGTGCGAGACGAGCGGGAACAGCCCCGCGAGCGCCGCAATCACGAGGCCGTAGCCGCCCTCGCGATAGCCCTTGCGCGCGACGTAGCATTTCCAGAAGCGCGAGAAGAAGCGGCGCACGTAGCGCGACGTGGGATCGGGATCGCCCGAATCGCGCAGGTCGAGCGCGCGGGCCGTCGAATAGCGGTCGAGGCGCTGGATCGTCTCGGAGAGATTGCGGTCCACCTCGTGGCGCAGGCGCGCGACGAGCGGCGCCCCCGCCTCGCCCGACAGCGTCAGGCGCGGATGCACGCGCTCGCGCCCCCAGACCTTCGTGCCCTTCCGGAACAGGCCCCAGTACGCGGACTTTCCGAACGACGCCCCCCAGCCGAAGCGCACGAGACGCGCGCCGACGTAATTGTCGACCGGGATCGAATGGCGCGCGAACGTGCTCGACGCGATGATCGCGCGGATCTCGGCGGCAAGCTCGGGGCCGACATATTCGTCGGCGTCGACCTCCAACACCCATTCGCCCGCGCAGGCTTCGATACCGGCATTGCGCCGGTCGCCCTCGCGTTCCCACGCCCCTTCGAGGATTCGCGCGCCCGCCTTTTCGGCGACCGCCTTGCTGGCGTCGGTCGTGCGGTCGAGCACGACGAGGATTTCGTCGGCGAACGCGAGACCGGCGAGGCAGCGCGGCAGGCGCGCTTCCTCGTTGCGCGCGACGACGAGGGCGGTGAGCTTCATGCCGCGTTCTCCCGTCGCTTCGCCAGCAGCGCTTCGGCTGCGGCCTGCGCGTCGGCGACGGAAATCGAATCCATCAGCGAACGCGCGCCCTGCGGCTGGAAGTCGATGCGCGCGAACAGCTCGTCCTTGCTCTCCTTCGTGCGCACGAAGGCGGCGTTGGCGCCCCACGGGCGGAAATGCCGGTCGTCGGACGGGCCGAACAGCCCCAGCGTCGGCACGCCCGAAGCGGCGGCGACATGCATCAATCCGGAATCGTTGCCGACATAGAGCGACGCGCGCGCGATGATGGCGGCGACGACGCCCAGCGGCGCGGTGCCGACGAGATCGAGGGCGCCGTTGCCCAGCAGCGGTGCTGCCATGTCGCGCTCCGCCGGGCCGCCGACGATTGCGACGCGGGCACCTGCAAGCGCGCCGCCCGGTGCGGTCAGCGCGGCGGCGAGTGCGGCGAAGCGGTCCGCCGGCCACACCTTGCCCGTCCAGTTGGCCGTGGCGCCGAGGACGAGGAGCGGCCCCTCGCCCGCCAGCCGGCGCGCCTGGGCGCGCGCGTCCTCCGACAGCCACAGGCGCGGTGCGGGCACGGGCCGGATGCCGAGAACGCCGGCGGCACTTTCCACGCGATGCAGCCGCGGATCGCGCCCGGCGAGGATCGCGCGGCGCTTCGCGGCGAGGAACCACGCGAGGCCCGAACCGCGCATGTCCACGACCAGATCCCAGACATTCGCAAGCGTGCGCGCCCACAGAGCCAGCCAGTGCAGCTTCGCGGGGCCCTTCTTCAATTCGATGGTCGCCTCGCGGCGCGGCAGCGCTTCGAACAGCGGGGCCGCGAGGGGGCCGCACGCCACCGTGAAGCGGGCCTGCGGCATCGTGTCGACGAGGTGCGCGAGCACGCCCGTCGACAGCATCGCGTCGCCGATCCGGTTCGAGGTGACGAAAAGCACCTTCACGCGAATTTCTCTTCCCACTCCGATGCGGCGATCGCCCACGACCGGCCGCGCCGGGTCTCGCGCGCGCGGTCGGACGCCGCGCGCCATTTCGCGTCGTCCTTGAGGAACTCGACGACGGCGGCCGCGTAGGCCTCCTCGCCGTAGCGGATGGCACCCGTTTCGCCGTCGGCGACGCGCTCGCGCGCCAGCGGCGCCTCGCCGAACGCGACGGCGGGCAGGCCCGTCGCCTGCGCCTCCATCAGGTTGAGCGCCAGCGCCTCGTCGGCGCGGCTCGGGTGCAGGAAGACGCGCGCCGCGCGATAGGCGTCGGCAAGCTGCGGATCGGCGAGCGGGCGCACGACGACCACGCCCATCGTCGTGCGCACGCGGTCGTGGATCGCGACGAGATCGGCCGGCACCTCGCCCGACAGGATCGCGCGGTCGAGCCGTGCGGAATAGACGTGAAGTTCGGCGTCGGGCACGGCCGGCTGAACGTAATCGGCCCACAGGCGCACGATGCGTTCGAGCCCGTGGAGCGGATGGCACACCGCGATCGCGCGCGGCGGGATCGAGGGGACGAGCGAGATATCCTCGAAATAGGCGTGCCCGATCGCGGGCGCGATCACGTGCGCGGTCAGCCCTTCGGGGTTCATCCAGCGGTCGCGCTGCGCGAAGGAATGGAAC
>JAYRKO010000386.1:0-3400 GCA_041905745.1 Tagaea sp.
CTCAGACCTTCGCGCCGACCGGTGCGGGGCCGACGTTGCGGCGCAGGAGGTCGTCGAAATAGGCGATCGTCTTCTTGAGGCCTTCGTCGAGCTGGATCGTGGGCTGCCAGCCGAGGATGTTCTTGGCCTTCGCGATGTCGGGCTTGCGCTGCATCGGGTCGTCGGCGGGCAGCGGGCGCTTGACGAGCTTCGACTTGGCGCCCGTGAGGTCGATGACGCGCTCGGCCAGCTGGCGGATCGTGAATTCGTTGGGGTTGCCGAGATTGATGGGGCCGGTGATCGCGTCGGGGCTGTCCATCAGGCGCACGAAACCTTCGATCAGGTCGTCGACGTAGCAGAAGCTGCGCGTCTGCGTGCCTTCGCCGTAGATCGTGATGTCCTGCCCCTTCAGCGCCTGGACGATGAAGTTCGACACCACGCGCCCGTCGTTGGGGTGCATGCGCGGCCCGTAGGTGTTGAAGATGCGCGCGACCTTGATCTTGAGGCCGTGCTGGCGGTGATAGTCGAAGAACAGCGTCTCGGCGCAGCGCTTGCCCTCGTCGTAGCAGGCGCGCGGGCCGATCGGGTTGACGTTGCCGCGGTATTCCTCGGGCTGCGGATGGACTTCCGGATCGCCGTACACTTCCGACGTCGACGACTGGAAGATCTTCGCCTTCACGCGCTTGGCGAGGCCCAGCATGTTGATGGCGCCGTGGACGGAGGTCTTCGTCGTCTGCACGGGGTCGAACTGGTAGTGGATGGGCGAGGCCGGGCAGGCGAGGTTGTAGATCTCGTCGACTTCCACGAAGAGCGGGAACGTCACGTCGTGACGCATCACCTCGAAGTTCGATTTGCCGAAGAGGTGGGCGATGTTGTCCTTGGCGCCCGTGAAATAGTTGTCGACGCACAGCACGTCGTGGCCCGCGGCCACGAGCCGTTCGCACAGGTGCGAGCCGAGGAAACCGGCGCCGCCGGTGACGAGGATACGCTTGCGCAACGACATGTTTTCGGAACCTTTCCGTGCTCCCGGACGCGGGGCCTCGAATATCAGGCCCGGCCGCCCGACACAACGCCCCACCGGGCGGCGAATTCCCGGCGCGTCAGGCCGCCTCGCGCACGAGGTTGACCAGCGGGACGAGGCCCGGTTCCACCGGCACGCCCTCGCGGATCGCCCGCACGATGGCCGGGACCGGCCCGTCGAGCCGGGCGGTCTCCATCAGCACGCTCGAAAACTCCTTCTCGGGCCGGGGCTGGAGACCCGCGGGCAGCACGCCCGGCCCCAGTTTCAGCAGCATGCCGGCAAGGGCCGCCCGCTCGACGTCTTCGCCGCCGATGCCGCGGCTGGCCGCCAGCGTCGTGATGCGCGCGGCCGCACGTCGCGCCTGCGCAGCACCCACCGGGTCGCGCTTGTCGGCCAGCGCCAGCAGCGTGCGGGCAAGCCGGCGCACGGCATCCTCGGGGTCGGGGCCGGCGGCATTGGCCGCGAAGGGCACGTTGATGAGGGGGGCCGGCGCCATGCCGGCAGGACGCGGCCGGCGGCTGACCCGTACGACGTATTCCTCGGGTGGCGCCTCGGCCTCGCGCCGGCGGTCGAACGCCGCGCGCAGCCGCACGGCGAGCGCGATGCCCGCCGCCACGACCATGCCCCACGCCAGCAGGTTGAGGTCGAATTCGCTCATTTCCATGCCCGGAAATGCTACACCCCCCTCGCCCGTTTTGTCCCGAGATCGACTTTGATTCCGGCGACGGGGTGGCTTATGCTCGCGCAGCTTCAGATGCCCGCAGACTATGGGCAACAGACTGAAATGAAACGAAAAAACAACGTCGTCGCCGCCGATCTGCAGACCTTGGTGCTGGGGGCCCTGCGGGTTGCCGATGTCGGCGTGATCGGGCTCGCCGCCTGGGTCGCCTACTGGGCGCGGCACGACAGTTGGGCGATCCCCGACCTCTATCTGATCGCCATCCTCGCGGCGATGGGGCTGGCCGCCAACTATTTCCAGATCGCGCGGCTCTACGTGTTCGAGAACCTGTCGCGGCTGGCGATCCAGTTCGGCAAGCTCGCGATGGCGTGGACGGGCGTGATGGCGAGCCTCATCGCGCTCGCCTATTTCACGCAGACCTCCGTCGCCTTCAGCCGCGCCTTCGCGCTGGGCTGGCTGGCGCTGGGCTTCGGCGGGCTCATCCTCGCGCGTCTCGTGCTGCTCGTGCAGATCGACCGCTGGCGCCAGCAGGGTCGGCTCGCGATGAAGGTCGCGGTCATCGGTGCGGGCGAAATGGGCCGCGCATTCCTGCGCCATCTCGCCGACGTGCGCACGCAGGAAATACGCGTCGTCGGCGTGTTCGACGACCGGCGCGAACGCCTGCCCGACGCGATCGAAGGCCAGCCGGTAGCGGGCACGGTCGACGACCTGATCGCCTACTGCAAGAAGAACCCCGTCGACGAGATCGTGGTGGCGCTGCCCTGGCAGGCGTCGGCCGACCTGCAGGAGCTCATCAAGAAGCTGAAGGTCGTGCCGGTCGACGTGAAGCTCTGCCCGGACTACATCGGCACCTACCTGCCCGCGCGCGGCTTCCACGCCATCGCCGGCATCCCGATGCTGTCGGTCCTCGAACGGCCGCTGTCGGGCTGGAGCCTCGTGCTGAAGGCGCTGGAAGACCGCATCCTCGCGGCGATCCTGCTCGTCGTGCTCTCGCCGCTGCTGCTGGCCGTGGCGGCCGCCGTCAAGCTCGACAGCCCGGGCCCCGCGCTGTTCCGCCAGCGCCGCTACGGCTTCGCGAACAACGAGATCGTCGTCTACAAGTTCCGCACGATGTTCCACCAGCGCGCGGAAGAGCCGAGCGTGCCGCAGGCGACCAAGAACGACCCGCGCGTGACGCGCGTGGGCGGCTTCCTGCGCCGCTCCTCGCTCGACGAGTTTCCGCAGCTCCTGAACGTGCTGTTCGGCGACATGTCGCTCGTCGGCCCGCGTCCGCACGCGGTCGCGCACAACGAGCAGTACGCCAAGATCATCGACGACTATCTCGCCCGCCACCGCGTCAAGCCCGGCATGACCGGCTGGGCGCAGGTGAACGGCCTGCGCGGGGAAACCGACACGCCCGAGAAGATGCGCCGACGCGTGCAGTTCGACCTGTTCTACATCGACAACTGGTCGCTGCTGTTCGACCTGAAGATCCTTGCGCTGACGCCGATCGCGATCCTGGGCAAGGAAAACGCCTACTAGCGCACGCGCCGGTAGACGGCATAGTCGTCTTCCTGCGCCACGAAGCGCCAACCGTGCGCAGCAGGATCCGCGCCGAGATAGAGCTCGACGTACCAGGTCGAGTCCACGAACCATTCGATGCCGCGCGCGTCGAGATATTCCCACATGCGCCCGCGCCATTTGAGCGCCTCGGCGTTGACCTTGCCGTCGACATTGACGAC
>JAYRKO010000387.1:0-3390 GCA_041905745.1 Tagaea sp.
CGGCCGGGGAAGGCCGGCCTGACTGCGCTGTGATGCGATACGAAAATGTAAGAATGAAATCAGAAAACTAAGCTCGTTAATGTTGCGACGCAGCAATGCTGTTTTCGCAGATTTTTGCATGTGCACAATGATCACGCGCGCGTCAGTCGCGTCCGGAAGCCGGGAAAGCGCGTCGGAACGGACACTTGGCGGATTTCCGGGCGGGCGCGCGCCAGCCCGGTTGCCCAACTTCACGGCGCCGGAATGGTGGCGGCGGGCGCGACGGGTTGCCGCGGACGTCCTACATTCGCCGCATGCGCGCGTCGGTTTTCGTCATTTTATGTATCGCTCTGGGTTTCGGACCCACCGGCGCCGCCATTGGCGAAACATTGCCGGCGCACGCCTGCCGCGCGGTCGACGGCGACACGATCCGTTGCGGGACGGAACAGATCCGCATTTCCAACATCGACGCGCCCGAACTGGGCAACCACGCGCGCTGCGCATCCGAGGCCGATCTGGCCGAGCGCGCGAAGCGCTTCACCGCCGCGTGGCTGGCGGCGGGCCCGGTCGAACTCGCGCGCGACGTGCGCCGGCCGCGCGACCGCTACGGCCGCACGCTCGCGCATGTGCGCACGGGCGGCGCGGATCTGGGTGAGGCGCTTGTCGCTGCGGGTCTGGCGCGGCGCTGGGACGGGCGACGGCGCCCCTGGTGCTGAAAGCGGCCGGTCAGGCCGGCGCGTCGTCGAACGTGTCGGTCGTCGTGTCGAGCGCCACGGCCAGATGCGTCACGCGCGACCCGTCGGTCGTGAAGGGCAGAAACGTCTGCTCGACGCGCCAGCGCCGGCGCCGGCGTTCCATGTCGCGCAGCCACACATGCGGCCGGCCGCTCGCCACGACGGTCTCGCAGCTGGCGCGGATGATCGGAATGCGCTCGGCCAGCGGATACTGCGACAGCAGACGCCCGGTCATCTCGTGGCCGAAGAATTCGACCGCACGGCCGGAATCCACGCGATAGAAGAAGTCGCCCGGTACCACCTCGACGAAGGTGAGGTAACCCAGCGCCCACGGCACGTCGATCGGGTCGAAGGCAGCGCGCGGCGCCAGCGCCTGCAGGCCGCACAGATCCTGCCAATGGCGAAAAAGCCGCCGGCCGCGCGGCGAGGCGATGTCGTCCTCGCGACGGATGGGCGAAAGCTCGGACACGTGTGTTTCCCACATCGCAGCCTCGCGTCCCGGCAGGAGCGCCGGCGCCGGAAGGATGGCGGCCAATCCTTAATTTTTCCCTACCGGGATGCATCGCCCGAAGGCCCGGTGCTAGGCTCGGGACGCGCGCGAAACGCCGCGCCCGGAGACCGTCCGATGAAACCCCTGCCCGCCGCCCTTCTCCTCGCGTTCCTCGCACTGCCGGCCGCCGCCCAGCAATCCGCCAACGTGCGCGGCACGATCGTCTCGTTCGACGGGCGCACGCTCGTCGTCGACACGCGCGAGGGCGGTCGGACGAGCGTCGAACTGCCCGACACGGTCAACGTCGCGATCACGAAGCCCTTCGCGCTTGCCGACATCAAGCCCGACATGAAACTGGGCGTGACGACCGTGCGCCGCCCGTCGGACGGCGCGATCGTCGCGATCGACGTGCGCCCGATCCCGGCGACGGCCAATATCGGCCTGTCGCCCTACGACCTCGCGCCCGAATCGACGATGACCAACGCGACCTTCGAAGGACTGGCACAGGTCGGCCGCGACAATGTGCTGACGCTCAACCACGGCACCGGCACGGTGAAGGCGCTGGTCGTGCCGGAAACCGCGATGTCGCAGGCCGCCCCCGGCACGCGCGCGGACCTGAAGCCGGGCGAGGGCGTCTACGTCGCCGCAAGACGCGACGCCGAGGGCAAAGTGAACGTGCTGCGCGTGCAGGTCGGCAAGGACGGCGTGCGTCCCACGCAATAGCGCGCCGTCAGTCGAGCGGGTGGAATTCCACTTCCTCGCCCGGTGCCGCAACCGCACCGCCCGCGGGCGCCGAGTTGTAGATCGTGGCCCCCAGCACGCCGTCGCCCGCGACGCCGTCCTCGGCCATCGGCAGGATGATGCGTTCGCCGAAGCCCAGCCGCTCGGCATGGCGGAACACCTGGCCGCGCCAATGCACGAAACAGGGCTCGTCCACGACGCGCTTGTAGCGCGCGAGGATGGGCGGGGCCTGCGCCGCGCCGAAAAATTCCACGAGATCGGTGCCGCGCAGCGGCTTGCCGAGCGCCCAGTTGATCTCCTCGCCGGCGAGCCGGCCGGTGAAGCGGTCGCTCGCGCGGTCGTACTTCCACGCCCAGATGATCGGCAACTGGCGCACGACCTCGCCCGGGTCGATGTCGGCCCAGCGCGGCATGCGGCGCTGCCCGCGCGCGCGTGCCCAATGCTCGGCCACCTCGCGCAGGCGGCGGCTTTCGATGCGGGAATAGAATTCGTCGAACGACAAGGCCGGTGCTCTCGCTTCCTGATCCGCCCGCGCGCGCGTCAGTCGATGCGCGCGCGCGCGAGTCCCCATTCCGGCGACCCCGACGGGTCGCCGGTCCACACCGCGACGTCCCGCAGCGCGAGACCCTGCGCCTCGGCGCGCCGGTCGCGGTAGATGCCGAAGCGCGGCTGCACGTCCACGTAAGCGCCGTCGGCGCGCCTTGCGCCGTCGACCGGATCGCCCATCGCGCCCCGGAAACGCGCGCACGGCACGCCGTCGAGCCACATGTCGAGTTCGCCGCCGGCATCGAGTGCCGGAAGAAGCCGCACGCGCACATCGACCCAGCTGCCCGTTGCGCGCGTGGCGTCGCAAAGCCGCGTGCGCGCCACCGTCCGCCCGCCCGCGCACGCTGCACCGGCCGCGACCTGCGCGAACACGTGCACGTCGGCGCCCGCCGGCCGCGCCTCGACCTTGAAGAACGGGCTTGCGCTGCACGGTACGCCGTCGCGCCCGGAATTCTGCTTCACCTGATGGACGACCGTGCGGCAATCCTCGCGCCCCGCGACCGGCGCGTCGCGCGGATTGTCGGCATCGACGCGGAACGCGAAGCGGTACCAGACCGGCCGGCCGAAGCGCACGACCTCGTCCGCCCCCGTCCGGTGGTCGGCGCGCAGTTCGATCTCGACGCGTTCGGACGCCACGGGCTTTCCCGCCGCCCGGATGCGCGCGGCGATCGAGCCCGACGCGTCGCACACGATCGCGCCGTCCGGCCGGTCGAGCGCGTCGCCCGCCTCGACCCGGACATGCAGGTAGGGACGCCCGTCGGCGTCGCGCAGCGCCCGCACGCGCGCCGCGCGCAGCGCCGGATCGAGACCGTCCGAGACGCTCCATCGCTGCGCGAACGACGCGGCACCGCCGTCGAAGCGTTCGACGAAATCGGGCGGCGCCGCCGTCGCGGCCGACGC
>JAYRKO010000388.1:0-3377 GCA_041905745.1 Tagaea sp.
GCACGCGGCCGAATAGGGCGGGCGCCTAGCGCCCTTCCTGGCGCCAGGCGACGTAGAGCAGGCCGAGGCAGAGGAGGAACGTCAGCAGGCCCGGCATCAGCGGGGTCTGCGCGACGCCGGTGACGACATAGTCGCCGTTCGCCTTGAAGCCGATCCAGCCGCGCCCGCCGGGCACCGCACCGCCCATCTCGCGGCCGGGCTTCATGCGGCGCACTTCGGGGATGCCGTCGGCGAGCCACACGATGGCGCCGCCCGTCGCGTCGGCCGCCGGTTTGAGCAGCGCGTCGGACGCGCGCACGTCGGCACTTTCGGTCGGATTGACGGCACCCACGGCCGCCAGCGTGGAACGTTCGCCGTCGGTCAGGCGGAACAGGCCCGGGCGTTCGGGCGCGAAGCTCGAAATCTGCCGGCCGCCGCGCGTCTCGGCGAGGCGGATCTCGCGCGTCGTGCCGTCGGGCGAGGTGACGGTGACGGGAGTCGTCACGGGGTCGATCGCGCGCCGCTCGATCTCGACCCGGCCGCCGCGCACGCGCGCCTTGAGGTCGTTCTCCTCCAGCTCCGGCTCCTTCATCAGCCAGTGCGCGATGCGTCGCAGCAGTTCGGCGTGCGGGCCGCCGCCGTCGAAGCCGCGCGCCCACAGCCAGATATGGTCGCTCATCAGCTGCGCCACGCGCCCCTCGCCCACGCGGTCGAGCAGCAGCAGCGGCCGGTCGCCGGCCCCGTTCATCAGCACCTGCCCGCGGCGCGGCTCGGTGTCGGCATGGCGGAACCAGCGGCCCCATTCGGGCGTGGCGCCTTCGCCGCCGGGCAGGTCGGACGTCACCGGATGGCGACGGCCCACGGGCGAGAGCGAGGGCACGAAGCCCTGCTCGAAGCCCTGCCCGGTGGGCACGCCCGGCATGATCTGGCCCAGCGGCGAATTGAACAGCGAATTCGGCGCCGAGAAATTCGGCCCGACCGAGATCAGCAGCGCGCCGCCGCCGCGCACGTAGCGCACGATGTTGTCGAGATAGACCGGGGCGAGCACGTCGCGCCGCCGGTAGCGGTCGAAGATGACGAGGTCGAATTCGCCCAGCTTCACCTCGAACAGTTCGCGGATCGGGAAGGCGATCAGCGACAGTTCGTTGACGGGCGTGAAGTCCTGCGCCTCGGGCGGACGCAGGATCGTGAAATGGACGAGATCGACCGAGGGATCGGACTTCAGCAGGTTGCGCCACGTGCGCTCGCCCGCGTGCGGCTCGCCCGTCACCAGCAGCACGCGCAGCCGGTCGCGCACGCCGTTGATGACGACGACCTGCCGGTTGTTCTCGAGCGTCAGCTCGCGCGGGCCCGCCTCGACCTCGATCTCGAAGACCGTCTGGCCGGCCTTGTCGAGCTGGAATTCGACGGGCACGGACGTACCCACCGGCACGCGCACCGTGCGGAAGGGCTGGCCGTCGCGCTTGATGTCGACGCGCGCCTCGGGCCGCGCGACCGCGCCGCGCGGCAGCGCGCCCTCGTCGATGCGGATCGTCATCGTCTGCGGCTTGGCGACGATGGCGAAGCCCGGTGCCTGTTCGAGCACCAGCCGCCGGTCCACCTCGCCGCGCTGGCCCGCGATGATGCCGTGCACGGGGCCGGGCAGGTTGAGGCGCTGGATCTCGTCCTTCTCGCCCTTGGGCGCGTCGTGGACCTGCCCGTCGGTCAGCAGTGCCACGCCCGCGATGCGGTTTCTCGGCACGTCGGCGAGCGCGCGTTCGAGCGCCTCGAACAGCCGCGTGCCTTCGCGTCCTGCACCACCGCCGCCCGCGCGCACGATGCGCAGTTCGAAATCCTTCTCGCGCGACAGGCGTTCGCGGATCGCATTGGCAGCACTGTCGACGCGCGTCGCGCGGTCGCCGATCTTCATGCTGTCGCTCTCGTCGACGACGAGGAGGCCGATATCGGTCAGGGGCTTGCGCTCTTCCACCACCGCCAGCGGATTGGCGAGGGCGAGCAGCAGGCCCGCGGCGGCGGCCGCGCGCCACGCCGCACCGCGCGCGCCCACGAAGAACGCGTAGCCGAGTGCGGCGGCCGCGAGGACCGCGAGGACCGCGAACCAGCCCCACGGCACGAGGGGCGCGAAGGCGAGCGAATATTCGGTCATCGCCTTATGCGCTCCAGGATTGCCTCGACGTGCACCTGGTCGCCCTTGTAGTTGCCGGTCAGCGCGTACATCACGAGATTGACGCCGAAGCGCACGGCCATCTCGCGCTGACCCTCGCCGCCGGGCACGGCGGCGAACATCGCGCGCCCGTTGGCGTCGAGCGCCCAGGCGGACGCGAAATCGTTGGCGCCGATCAGGACCGAGGTGACGCCGTCGTTGTCGCGCGCGTCGGGCTGCTCGATCCACAAGGCGCCGCCCGCCAACCGGCCGGGGAAGTCCTGCAGCAGATAGAATGTCTTGGTCAGCACGTGTTCGGCCGGCACGCGGGCGAGCCGCGGCAGGTCGAGCGGGCGCAGGATCTCGCGCAGGCGCAGCGAGGCCGGCCCGCCGCCGTTGGGGCCGATCGAGCCGGCCTCGCGCGTGTCGAACAGGATCATGCCGCCGTCGGTCAGGTACTGCTTCACGCGCGCCATCGCGGCCGCACTCGGCATCCGGCCCGAGGGCGCGACCGCCCAGTAGACAAGCGGGTAGAACGACATCTCGTCGCGCTCGACGTCGATGGCCGCGGGCGGCGCCGGGTCGACGGCCGTGCGCCGCGCGAGCACGACGCCGAGGCCCGCAAGCCCTGCGCGGCTCGTCTCGTCGATCTCGCGATTGCCGGAGACGACATAGGCGAAGCGCGTCTGCATCGCGTTGGCGAGTGCGGTCGCGTCGTCGACCGGTTTGCCCGCCTGCGCGCGCGCTTCCGCTGCGCCGAGCAGGGCGGCGGCGAGCAGCACGGCGGCCGCCCCCATGCGCGGCAGGCGCAGAAGACCGCGCAGGGCCAGCGCCACGACGAGATCGGCGAGCAGCAGCAGCAGCGCCGTCACGAACAGGGCGGGCTTGAAATCGACCTCGCGCGGGGCCGTGAAGGTCGTCGCCGCGACGCCGGCGGGAAGCGTGTCGAGCGCGCGCGGCGGCTCGACGCTCTGCGCGAGGTTGAGCGCGCGGCGCGCGACGTCGCTGCCGTAATGGCCGGGCGGCGCGCGCGGGCCCACGACCTGCGCGGCGAAGCCGCGCGCGGTGATGCCCGTCGCCGCCGGGAAGGGCGGCACGAGGCGGCCGAACGCGTCGAGCGTGGCGACGGGGGCGAGCACCGCGTCGCCGCCCGCATCGCCCGCGATCCCCTGCGACAGGCCCACGAGCCGGCGCAGCATGTCGAGATAGAGGCCCGAGAGCGGCAGGTCCGACCAGTCGGGCGAGGCGGTGACGT